>PMUF01000033.1 GCA_003167015.1 Chitinophagaceae bacterium
CAGGCCGGATCTGGTGAATGCTGCCGTCAAGGACCGCCAGCGCCGTTACCTGCCCGCCATTCTGAGCATGGGCTGCCGTCAAGCCGAAAAAAAGGCCGAGGATCGCAATAAAATATCGGCTGCTATATTTCCGAAAAAGTTGCATACATAAGGATTAGAGGTTCGAAGAAGCTAAGTATAGATGGTAATTTTTATACCGACCGGCCGGTTGATAGCGACCGTCTACCCGGGTAAAGAAATTATCCTCGCTGAAAAGGTGGTCGTCAAATTGCCCGTGCCTGTAATCGCTAAAGACAATCTGTATCTGCCCCCGGGACTGATAAGGTCCGGGATGGCCAGGTCTGTCAATCATCTCCTCGCCTACGAGACTGGCGGTATTCAATGAATACTCCACTTCCCTGAAATATCCCGTCCGGTCATCGATCGTCATCCGCATTTTCGAATACGGCTCGCCTGCCGGCAGGATCAGCGTGAGAATATCCGACCCCTCTCGGCGTTCCACTGACGTCCGTATCCCCTCCACATGCGCAAACAGGCTGTCCAGCATAGGCAACGGGTTTTGTACAGTGGCCGAATGGTTAACCGCGGCGTGCGCCGCGGCAAGGTAGATCGCTTTATCTTCCGGCATGATCTGAATGATATAACGGTCATTCAGGACTGTTTCCATTCCGTCCAGCACGGTACGGCTCCGGCCCCTATCCATTTCTACCTCTCCCGATAGCGAATCGAGATATTGATCGGGCTGCCGTTCATTGGCATAGCGATATGTCAACCGGAATTGCAGGTAGGTTGCATTGCCATAGGCCTGTCTGATCTTTGTTAAAAAACCCTTCAGATCGGTCGAGCTGTCAGCAAGCATCAGCGGCTGGGCTTGTGCCGGCCGACCAGCATTCGTCGACAAGATGACAAGGCAGATTATTTTAATAATGGACCGGTTTGGTGCTTTCATCATCAGTTATTTTTTATCGATTCAACAATAAAGCGTTTCGGGTTTCTTTGATGGTTTGTATGCCCCTTTCCGTCTCTTTCTTCAAGCGGATCAATGTGCCATCATCATCATATTCATAGAAAGTCGCATAGTTGTTATCATCCAGCTCGGCCATGAGCCGAAGATTGGTGGCATTATAGACATAGGATTTCATCTCCGCATTGAACGGATGGATCCGGATGTCATCAAAATAAGTCACCGATGAAGGAGATGCCTGTAAGGTCAGGGTCAGTGACGACGCGTTGGACGGAATCGTAATGATGCCCTCGTATCGCTGCCAGCCCTCTATCATATTTCCTGATGGGAGAAGGGAAATAGCGGAAGTTCCACCGCCGGCCAGTGAGAAATTCAACAGGATATGATTTTGAGAATAGGTCTGACAGGAACAACTGTCTTCCTCCTTCACCCACGCCCCTACCAGCATCCGTTTACCGGCGAATGGCTTGAAAGGCGGCAGGACGCTGGTTTCAGATGCTTTAATCCCGTCGAAATGCGTACCGCAGCCGTCGGTACTGGTCGTATCGGACAATTGCGGCGTCGCCGGATCCGGCGCCGATGCCACGTCGAGACCAATAAGACTGATATTGCTGTCGGCAGGGATACGCAGGCTAAAGAGACCGGTATGTGCGGTGGAGTCGCTGATATTGTTGATATACGCGGAAAAATCGAAGGGCCTTGCCACGGCACATGTCGTATCGCAGGAATTAGACGTGAATCCATAATCTTCAAAACCTTCGAATGCAGATTCCTGATAGCGGCTGTTCTGTATTACGGCAATGGGAAGGGTCAGGTCATAACCATAGATTCCGGAACTATACCTGCCCAGCGGATCGGTATTCTCGACTTCGAACCCTTTGCGGTTATACAGCGTGGTCTGGGTGTTCCATACCCATCGGCTGGAGTCCGTGGACGGCAGCCACTGACCGGCCTGCAGGGTCCAAAAAGGAGCGAAATTATTGATGACGCCATTGGTGCGGATATTGGTCGGCTGCGAAGGGTTGCTCTCTACCCGCCGATTATAATAGACATAGGATGCCAACGGCCGATAGTCACCCAGGATACCATATTGGTATGGATTGACGAGGGTATCGGTAATGGCGCTATAGCACGAGCGACCATCGACGGTACTACAGGATAGCGAGGAATTGTATTCCAGGATGGCCCCGGCGGTGTCTACAAATGGAGTATAGATATATTTCACCTGCAGCACGGGCCATTTCGTGGTATCCGAATAGCGCTGGTTATAATAGGTAGAATAGTAGTTCCCGTAACCACTGGTCAGGTAAGGTGGTACGGCTTGCATGGCCACCATTGTCGAGTCATAATGGCTGGAGTGCATTCCGCCCGATCCCTGCGTAAGCGCAAAATTCGACGACACATATACACCTCTCAGATAGCCGGTTACATAATCCGTCAGATCCAGGTTGACACTCTGGAACGGCGTGTCATTGGCCTGCCCTTTGAAATAGGGTGTATAATAAGCCTGGTAAAGTATGGTATCGAGGGGTTGATTGGCAAAGTACCCGGCCGGAGAAACCAGCGATATTCCCGTCGTATCGGAAGGGTTCTCCGAATTGGCATTAAGCCATTGAGGTGGATAGTGACCTCGTTGATCCGCTGTCAGGATCAGGCTGGCCGAGAGGATATTCGGGTTCTGGGGCAATTGATATTCGAAGCGGCCGAAGTTGAGAATAGAGACAGCATTGCGTTCCGTCCCGTTGATGCTGAGACTGTTCTCGACGATCAGGTGATCGCTAGTTACATCGGCCCACGATAAAGTGTCTACGTAGCTGGGACAGGAAGTCCCTAATGCCGATATCACATTGGCGGCCGCAGTCGGATAGATATTGACGGTCACCGTATCCGGGCCGGGAACGACCAGATTGGGGTTCTTGAAGATCACCGGTCCCTGACCGCTGCAGGTCGAGCTTGTCAGGCTGTATAGGTTGAGCGGCATGCCTGATAGGTTGCGGATATCGAGAATATCGTTACCGATCATGACCATATAAATATTCGAAGTCGGGTCGGGCGTGTAGATCCTGAATAAACCAGTGGCATTGTTACTTAATATCGAGCAGCCTGTCGTCGAGACACCGGCTTCCGCGGCTACGGCGGCTACAGTTTGCGGAAAACCGAATGGGTAAAGCAGATGGCGCGAGATCAGGGAGTCGAAGAATGGCTGGAGGCAGGAACAGTTCTCAGAGGCTGCCAGGGCACTGTCCTGCGGGGTGAAAATGCAGGAGGTGAGGATATTGGACCGCCGTATGTCGCTCACCCGCCAGAATTGCTGCAGTTCGCTGGCCGAGGCGTTGATCACCTTACGGGTAGTGTCGAACACCAATTGATAGACGCCCTGGACGTTTGCAACCAGCGGATTGGCGAGGGAGGTGATTGCTCCAACAGGGCTGCCATCGTTACGATGGCCAGAACGGGTGACCTTGATCGTAACGTCATTACCCGAGAAGGGAGTGCCGTATTGATCCATCAGGTACAGAC
>PMUF01000373.1 GCA_003167015.1 Chitinophagaceae bacterium
GGCCTGGTGCTGCGCTCCCGCATACATCCCTCCTCTATCAGCACAGATACCAGGGTGGTCGCCTACACGGACAGCAGAATGGCCGCCGAGGCCATCGGACAACAGTTGGAATACGAACAACTGTCCTATATCACCAACACCCTCCTGAAAACTTTCGATTGGACAAGGCTGACCGCACAGGTCCAGGATCACTATATTGGCTATGCACACCGTCAATTCCCCGGCAGGATTGCGGCCATGGAACTGTCCAAAGACTGGCTCGACAGCACGGTGACGCAACAGGAAACTGCCCAAAAATTCACCCGCCAGCTGGAACAGCTGCTGGCCACGGCAGAGGCTGACGGCTATCGACAGTTGCACAGCCGGACAACGGCGGCCACAGCCTGGTTCATCCGGTCACTGGACGACCAACTGCTCGCCCCCCTCGGACAACATATCGGGGAAATGCGGATCAAACAAAAGACAAAAAAATACCTGCAGGAACTGCAGGCGCTCAAATCGGTTTTTCTCCGGAAACGGCAGCAGGTCGAAGACGCCGCACAGCTGGTAACCGGCCTCCAAAAAGGTGTCGACACAACCCGGCTGCTCAATGGCCTCGAAGCCAGCCGGAAAGACCGCGATGCCCACGATACCACCCTCGCAAAGACACCCGCCTCATCCGCCGCCGGTAAACCACCCTCCAGCTCCGCCAAGCCCTCATCTTCCGCCAAACCACAAAAAGGCGAATCCCCCCGCATCACCCTCCAACTCTACAAAGAAGGCCTTTCCGTCGCCGACATAGCCACCCGGCGCAGCATGGCCCTCACTACCGTCGAAGGCCACCTTGCCTCCTTTATCCCCACCGGCGAAATCGACGTGCGCCAGCTCGTGCCCGAGCAAAAAATAGCCCCCATCCTTTCCGTTATCCGCGAGATCGGCGGCTCTGCCCTCGGTCCTATGAAGAGCAAATTAGGTAGCGACTACTCCTTCGGCGAAATCAAAGCCGTCCTTAGCTATTCCCGGTCTATTCCGATCTCAAACTCCTCACCGGATTAGCAATCGCCACCCGGATCGCCTGAAAACTCACCGTCACCAGCGCAATCAGCAACGCCATCGCCCCCGCCAGGACAAACACCCACCACTCCAGCCCGATATGATAAGCATAATTCTGCAACCACACATGCATCGCCCACCCCGCCAGCGGCGTCGCCACCACGAACGCCACCAGTACCAGCACCAGGAAGTCCCTCGACAGCAGGTTGAACAGCGTACTCACCTTCGCCCCCAACACCTTGCGGATACCGAACTCCTTCGTCCGCTGCTCCGCCGTGAACATCGCCAGTCCCAGCAATCCCAGACAGGAGATAAAGATGGCCAAACCCGCAAAACAATTCGCCAGCCCATGCACCACCGTTTCACTCTTGTATAATTTACGATATTCCTCATCAGCAAACGTATAGGTAAAGGGGAATTTGGGATTCAGGTTCCGGCAAAGCCCCTCCAACCCCTTCAAGGCGGCCTGCGTCTTCCCCGCCTTCGTCCGGATCAGCGCACTGCCATAACTATCGTATTCGCCAAACCGGATGATCAACGGGTTGATCGGATCATGCAGCGAAGTGAAATGAAAATTCCGAACCACCCCGATGATCGTCCCCTTCTTGTCCCAGAAAGTCAACCGTTTCCCGATCGGGTCCTTATACCCGATCCGCCGCGCAGCCTCCTCGTTCAGCAGATAACCTACCGAATCGGTACCATAAGCCGGCGAATAATCCCTCCCCTTCACCACTTGTAGATTCATCGTCTTGACCATGTCATAGCCCGCCGCCGTCTGTGTGAACATCACCGTATTATTGCGATCCTTCCCATCCCAATCCACCCCGCTGGTGCCATTCTCGATATTGGTGGGCGGCTGCGAGAGCCTGGAAACCCCGCTGACCCCCGGCAATTGCAGGGCCTGCTGTTTAAACAGATTGTATTTACCGGCCAGGTCCCCGTCCAGCGGGATATACACCAGGTTCTCCCGGTCATAGCCCAGGTTGATCGACTGGATATAATTCAACTGCCCCGACACCACTATCGTCCCGATGATCAACACGATGGACAGCACAAACTGGAACACGACCAGCCCCTTGCGGAACCATGCCGTCGCCGGACTGAACCGCAGCGTCCCCTTCAGTACCCGGATCGGCTGGAAAGAAGAAAGGAACAGCGCAGGATAGCTGCCCGAAACCATACCCGTTAAAAGCGTCAATCCCACCAGGCTCAGCCAGAAGGAAGAACTATTGTAAGGAAAGCCTATTTCTTTCCCCGTCAAATGATTAAACGCCGGTAACGCCACCAGCACCATCCCCAGCGCCAGCACCACCGAGAAAAAGGCCAGTAACACCGCCTCTCCGATAAATTGCCTGATCAGCGCCGGCCGTACCGCCCCCACCACTTTGCGGATGCCGATTTCCTTGGCTCTTTTGACCGATCGCGCCGTCGTCAGGTTCATGAAATTGATGCACGCAATGCACAGGATAAAGATGGCTACAATGCTGAACAGCCGCACATACTCGATCCTGCCCCCTTCCAATTGCCCGTTGACGAAATTGGAATGCAGATAAATATCCCCGAAACGCTGTATCCCCAGCCGGATATAGAAGGTCTTACTCTGCTCTTTGTTGTATTTGTCCAGGAAACGATTGATCTTCCGGTCGAAAGCAGCAGCATCGGCATCCTTTCTCAATAACAGCAAAGTCTGCGGCCCATTATTTCCCCATTGCTTAGCCCAGTTGTTGTCATCCAGGTAGGCATACCAGTTGAGAAGAAAATCGAATTTCGGGCTCGCATTGCCCGGCATATCCTCGAATACCGCCGTGACTGTCATGTCCCTCCTGTTCTCATTACGGATCGTCTTCCCGATCGCCGCCTGCGGACTGCCGAAAAAAGCCACCGCCATCTTCCGCGAAATGGCCATGCTCGCAGGAGTAGCCAACGCCGTTTCCGTAGTACCCGCCAGTAAAGGATAGCTGAACATCCGGAAAAAATCCGCTCCCGCTTCCCCTCCGTTCTCTTTCAATATCTTGTCCCCCGCCTGGAAAGTCATATTCTCACCCCAATTGGTGCCGCAGGCCATCTCCACTTCAGGAAGCATCTTTTTCATCTCATCCGGCAATACCCCCGGCGTGAAATACCCCGCGAATATCTTCCCGTCATAATACTGCCGCTCAAACACACTATACAGCCTGTCCCCTTTCACATGAAAATTATCCATCCTCTTTTCATCCCTGATCCATAACAGGATCAGGAGGCTGCAGGCCATCCCCATAGCCAGGCCGAAAATATTCAGCGCACTATAGCCCTTATGTTTCCACAGATTGCGAATGGCGACTTTCAAAAAATTCCTTAGCATAGCGGTAATTTAGAGTGATACCCGGAAGTTGAGAACACCCCTAACAGACGCACAAAAAAGCCGGATGTTGCAGCCGGCACTTTTCATTTTAACATTTGTATAACAAGTATTTCAGCCGATAAAAAAAACTATTGCGTTTCCTACAAGTCAAAGTTTTTACAAATAATTCATTTTATGAGACGAATTTCCACCGTGATCCTAAGTTTTACAAGTGCCCTGGTCTTATTTAGCTGCAGCAGCTCAAGGAAATTGAACAAAAGTTATGTCCCCTTCACCCGGGATCTCAAACAAAAGCTTGATAAAGAGAATATAGACCTCAAACAGGTACAATTCTATGTCGATCAAAAACTTATCCTGACAAGGAACCTGGGCGACCAGAAACTGGAGGTTAAATCCGGCATCGTAAGGCTGGAAAATGGGAAATATATCAATGACGTCATCATCCCGGCCCTTACCCCCGGTATCTGCGAATCCACAGACAATGATAAGCTGATGATCAGCTTCGAGAAAGGCAACAATGACCTGGCCTTTGGCCCCGGAAGCGGCTATACTTATAACGATTATGTGTTATATGGGACCGAATGGAAAAATGGCACCGCTGCCGTTACCTATGACTCCAATAAGTTCAGGGCCAGCTGCGGTAGCTGTACCGACGTCGCCTCTGCCACCCTCGTGATCCGGAAAAGCGAACTCGACAAAATGGAAAGGAAAATAAGGACCCTGAAAGGCAGGACGGTCGGCGATTCTAAATAATAGATCCGCCGCCGTCTTCACTGTCAGCATTTCGTCACCGCTGGCCTGGGCTCGTTACCGCCCCCCGTTCACCATCTCTTCCATGACCTCGATCTGGCCATCATATACGGCCAGGGTCTTGACATTAGTGGTGTTAACGACCCTTACCAGGTAAGACGTCTTCTCGCCGTCATAAATTTCAGTCACCACATTGATCCGGTAATCCGGATAACGCGATCGAACTAATTCCCCCGCCAGTCGGGGGATATCTTTTCCCTCATAATAGGACAACGAAAACCTGAAATAGCCATGCCGGTCGAAATAGGCCTTGTGCTGCCGGTCATTCTGCATAAAGGAGGCCTGAAAACCATCTGCCGTCTTCAACCAGTACTCGGCCGTCACCCCGGACGAAAAAATCCGGTGAAAATGCTTATAAGCGTGGATATTAAGCTCGTTCAGCGGTACGTTGCTCGAAAAAGTCGCCCCCGGTTCCCCATACCGATAGGCCGCCGGACTGACATTCTCCTGCTGAGCGATGGTAAAGGCAGGAATCATCATGATACCCAGTATGATAGGGCGCAAAAGTAGACAAGACTTCATAGCAATCTTTTTTGGAGGTGAACCCGTCGACTATTGGCGGTCATATTAAGTTAACAATTATTTAATGTACGGACAAATATATTTTGCTCTACCTTAGTTCGTTTTGCTTGAACCGGCAAAAAGTCTTTCTAAATTTTCCGATCTTTAGGGCCACTGACCTAACTATGCCAAAAAAGAAAGGCCCGAAACTCTTAGCAGGATATACCCTTCATAATAAAGTGCGTCTGGTCCACGGTGGAACGGACTATTTCTCCACCCTGGTGCACCTGATCGACCAGGCGAAAACCATCATCCATTTACAGACCTATATATTTGACGGGGATGAAACCGGCCGCATGGTGTCGGCCGCACTCCTTCGCGCTGCACAGCGCCAGGTGCAGGTATTCATTTTGCTCGACGGTTATGCCTCCCAACACCTGCCTCACACCATTATCCGCGAGTGGAAAGCAGCGGGCATCCATTTCCGCTGGTTCTGGCCGCTCTTTAAAAGCCGCCATTTCTACCTGGGCCGGCGGATGCACCATAAAGTGGTGGTGGCAGATGCCTCCTGGGGCATGGCCGGGGGCGTTAACATCAGCGACCGCTATAATGACATCGATGGGCAAAAAGCGTGGCTCGACAGAGCATTATTGGTAGAAGGCCAGGCCGCCTTGAAACTGCACATCACCTGCAGAGATATGTGGACCAAAGCCAATTGGAAAAAAGCGCCCCAAAATAAAGTGACCTTTACCCGGCTGCCGGGCGTCATCCCGGAAGAAGAATGCATGGTGAGAGTAAGACGCAACGACTGGGTGCAGGGAAAAAATGAGATCTCCCGCAGCTACGTGGAAATGTTCCGCCAGGCCCGGTCCCATGTCATCGTCCTTTCCGCCTATTTTCTCCCCGGATCCATCCTCCGCAAACAAATGGTACAGGCCTCAAAACGAGGAGTGGTCGTCAGGATCATCGTAGGCGGGGTATCAGACGTGAAGATCTCCCGGCTCGCTGAACAATATATGTACCGGTGGCTCTTCAAAAACAAGATGCAGGTCTTTGAATACCAGGGCACCATCCTGCACGGCAAAATGGCCGCGTATGATGGCGTATGGATGACCAACGGATCATATAACGTCAACCGCATCAGCGCCTATGCCAGCGTAGAATTGAATATGGATGTGCGTAATAACGATTTTGCAGCCCACGTGGAAGCCGAATTGGGAGAAATCATCCGCGACCACTGTATCCAGATCATCCCCGAAAATTATTTTCAGCGCACCGGGTGGTTCCAGCGCTTCCTGCAAACGGCAGCCTATGAGACCGTCCGCATCCTCTTCTTCCTCTTCACCTTCTATTTCAAACAGGAAAAAGAATCCAAAAATCGCTGATCGCCGCTCCGTCATCCGCCCAACCCTCCCGCGTCCTCTCGCCCTAATCGCCGGCTATCCGCCGGAGAAAATCCTCCCACGCCTTCCTGTCCCATCCCGCCAGTCGTCCCCTTTGAACCACCATCCCATTATGTCCCGGATCATTCAGGTAATAATGAAACACAAAGCGGGCCCCCGGATCATCCCACCCCCGCATCTCCCCGAACCGCGGCACGTTGAACACCAGCGTGTCACCCCATCGCTCGACCGTATAATATCCCTGGGCAAAACGCAACAGATATCCTACATCCTGATGATCGCGCAAGCCCTGCGCCATCCCGGCCTCTCCCGCCTGCACGCTTCCGATCCCACCCACACGCAGCAAACTGTCCCCCCTCGGCCGCAGCCGAAATACTATCGGCCGCCCCGGGGCATCGAAGACCGAGCGATAACCGGTATACTCATCCCCACTGCTGTCCGCCGCTACTACAAACCACAACAAACTGTTCAACGGCGTCGGCGTGGTAAAATACCGGTCATAATGAATCGCCTGCTGCCGCAACTGCCGCTCCACCACCCCGTCGATCCGCCACTTATTCACGAGACAATAACACAGATAGACACTGCTAAGCACCAGACCGAACCGCGCCCAACGCTTCCGGGCCGGCCTGTCTCTCCGCAGGATCAGCAAGGCCAGGAAGGCAACACCCAGCGGACAGGAATACAACGGATCAGCCACGAATAAAACGTTGAAGGCTACCCGATACGAGCTGAAAGGCTCGAACCAGCCCGTGCCATAGGCATTGAAGGCATCGATAAAAATATGGACCAGCATCTGTACCCCAAAAAACAGCCACCAATCCCTGAACGTCATCGGAGCCGAGCGCCCCGCCCGCCGCATCGAACGATCCACCTCACCCGCCCCAGCCGGCCCATCCGTCCGCCGACCCGAACGATCCACCAGCCGCGCCACCCACGCCAGCAACAACGAGATGACCACGACAAACAGCAAAGAATGAGTGATGCCCCGGTGAAACCACACGTCCCGGGCGCTGTCCAGCCAGAAAGAGGCTACAAAATCAATGTCCGGAAGATTACCCGCTATAGCGCCGATCAGCAGCGCCTTCTTCCCCAGTTTCTCCCCCGCCAATACCTCGCCCAGGGCCGCACCCAGCACAATATGTGTAATCGAATCCATTAACTGTCACCACCCGCTCATCCATCAAGCCATCTCCCCTCGCGCCACATTCCTGTCCTGCTCACTCACAACGCTGGCCCTTCTAGTA
>PMUF01000095.1 GCA_003167015.1 Chitinophagaceae bacterium
ATCTGCATCGGTGAAAATATCCGCCATCCGGATTTCTCCCTGAACATACTGGGTAAAAAGATAGCAGAGGCCTGGGATATCCGCCTCTACTCTACCTATGCCTCTACCGAAATGCAAACGGCCTTTACGGAATGCGGAGAAGGGAAAGGCGGCCATCTGCAGCCTGATCTGTTGATCGTCGAATTGCTGGATGATAACGACCGGAAAGTGGGCCCCGGGATACCCGGCGAAGTCACTGTCACCACCCTGGGCATCGAAGGAATGCCCCTGATCCGCTACAAAACAGGAGATATCTGCACGTATTCCGACCAGCCCTGCGCCTGCGGCAGGACCAGCCTTCGCCTGTCGCCGATCATCGGCCGAAAACAACAAATGATCAAATTCAAGGGGACTACGCTATATCCCCCGGCACTTTTCGAGCTGCTGAATGAAATGGAGGAAGTCCTCGACTTTGTGGTGGAAGTCTATTCCAATGAGGTCGGCCTTGACGAAATACTCCTCCACCTGGTGCCGGCCACCCGGAGCGAAGAATGCGACCACCGGATCAGGGCCTACCTGCAGGCCAGGCTGAGGGTAAGTCCGCATATCGTCTATACCGATGCAACCGACATGCAAAAAATGCAATTTCCGGAAGCCGGCAGAAAAGCAATCAAATTTCTTGACCGAAGAAGCGAATATAAATAACTTGCAGCCCATGATATCTGTTGGACACAAGGCTCTCTCTTTAACCGATTTTTCGGATATTCTCTATCATAAAAAAAGGATCGCCCTTGACAAGGCGGCTGTGGAAAAGGTCGAGGCCAATTTTAATTTCCTGACCGACTTTTCGTCGGACAAGCTGATCTATGGCATCAATACGGGTTTTGGGCCGATGGCACAGTATAAGGTCGAAACCGAAAACCTGCTTCAGCTGCAATATAACCTGATCCGAAGCCACTGCTCGGGCAGCGGTGATCTGCTGTCCCCCCAACTCGCCAAGGCGACGCTGATCACCCGTCTCAACAGTCTCATGCAGGGTTATTCCGGCGTGCACCCCGATGCCGTCAACCTGCTGAAAGAACTGATAGAAAAGGATGTCACCCCCTGCATCTATGAACATGGCGGCGTAGGCGCCAGCGGGGACCTGGTTCAGCTGGCCCACGTCGGACTGGCACTGATCGGCGAAGGAGAAGTATACTACGAAGGCGCTGTTCATCCCGCGGCGGAAATATTCGCCCGGTTGGGGATCCGGCCATTGACCATCCGCATCCGGGAAGGCTTGGCCATCTTGAATGGCACTTCAGCCATGACCGGCATCGGGCTGGTGAATATCCTCCGCGCCGCCCGCCTGGTAGAATGGTCTGCCTTGCTGTCTGCACTCACTAACGAAATCGTCGAAGCCTTCAGCGACCATTATTCTTACGAGCTCAATATCGTCAAGCATCACCCCGGCCAGAACAGGATCGCCGCCGTGATCCGGGAAATACTGCACGATAGCAAGATGATCCGCAGCCGTACCGAACATTTATACCATCCCGGCAGCCTGCAGCAGACGGTCTTTGAAGATAAGGTGCAGGAATATTATTCCCTGCGTTGTGTAACCCAGGTATTGGGACCGATCGACGATACCATCCGCCAGGCCGAAAAGGTCCTGGTCGACGAGCTGAACTCTGTCAATGACAACCCTGTCGTCGATCATGTGAACCATAACATCTTCCATGGCGGAAACTTTCATGGCGACTATGTGGCCCTGGAAATGGACAAACTGAGGATCGCCATCACCAAATTATCTATGCTGGCGGAAAGACAGCTCAACTACCTCCTGAATGACAAGCTCAATCAGAAATTTCCTCCCTTTGTCAACCTGGGAGTGCTGGGACTTAACTTCGGCATGCAGGGCGTACAATTCACTGCTACTTCCACCGTCGCGGAAAACCAGACCTTGTCCTTTCCGATGTACGTTCACAGCATCCCCAACAACAACGATAACCAGGATATTGTCAGCATGGGCACCAACGCGGCGCTGCTGACCAAAAAAGTCATCGATAATTCATTCGAAGTACTGAGTATCCAGCTGATGGCGATTGCCCAGGCGATCGATTATGCCGGCTGCCAGTCGAGACTGGCTCCCATCACCTTGTCGGTCTATGAGAACGTAAGAAAAATCTGTCCGGCATTTGTCGATGACCAGCCAAAATACAAACAGCTGCAAAAGCTGAAAGGGTTTTTGGAACAATCAAGCCCACTGTTATGAAATACGCTCTGGTAACCGGGGGATCGAGAGGAATAGGTCGGGCCATTAGCCTCGAGCTGGCCGCGATGGGCTATTATGTCCTCGTGAATTACCTGTCCAATGCGGAAGAGGCAGGCAAGACGCTGACGGAGATCCGGCAGCACGGGGGAGACGGAGAGCTGCTGCCGTTCGATGTCGGGGATAAGGACCAGGTACAGCAGCAACTGAGCCGGTGGACGGACAACAATCCGGAGAAACATATCGAAGTGCTGGTCAACAATGCGGGCATCAGGAAAGACGCCCTCATGGTATGGATGGAAGACATACAATGGTCGGAGGTCATCCGCACCAACCTGGACTCTTTTTTCTTGGTGACCCGCACCGTATTGAACGGCATGCTGCAGAAAAGATATGGCCGGATCATTAATGTCGTTTCTTTGTCAGGCCTCAAAGGTCATGCGGGTCAGACGAATTATTCGGCTGCAAAGGCCGGTGTCATCGGCGCTACGAAGGCGCTGGCCCAGGAAGTGGGCAGACATGGTATCACCGTCAATGCCGTCGCGCCCGGGTTTATCCATACGGATATGACCGAAGGGCTGAACGAGAAGGAGTTGAAGATCCTGATACCGGTCCGGCGTTTTGGCTTACCGGAAGAAGTGGCATTTGCCGTTGGCTTTCTGGCTTCACCGCGGGCATCTTATATTACGGCTGAAGTGCTATCCATCAATGGCGGACTATATTCATGATATTACGGCATTATTACCCCAGGGACCGCCCTTCGTCATGGTGGACAAATTGCTCTATTCCGATGGTCACATCACCTGTACCAGCTTTCGCATCACACCCGGCAATCCTTTGGTGGAGAACGGAAGGCTGAGTGCAGCGGGTCTGATGGAAAATATCGCCCAGACGGCTGCCGCAGGAGCAGGATATGCGGCCCGTGCGGTCAATGAGAGCGTGCGTTCCGGCTATATCATCTCGGTCAAAGACCTGGACATCAGGACACTCCCGGAAATCGAGGCCGAACTGATGACGGAAATCACCATCACTGCCCGGGTCGCGGATATTATCGTAATTTCAGGCAAGACTACCTGTCATGGGAAGGTTATCGCTACAGGTGAGATGAAAATACTGACCAGTGTATGAAGGACATTTTCGTTGTATCGGACAATATCTTTTCCCCGTTGGGAACGACTACCGCTGAGAATTTTTCCCGGCTGAAAGCGGGTGTTTCGGCAGTGTGCCGGCATGACAGGCCGGAAATGGCCGATGAACCTTTTTATGCTGCGCTGTTCGATGCGGGGATGGACGCCGCCGGACCTTATGCCGCCGTCGCGGCCGGCCCCTACACCAAATTCGAACAACTACTGTTGGCGTCCATATCCGATGCCCTCAAAACAGGCGACATCGATCCTAAAGACCCGCGGACCCTACTTATTCTTTCGACTACTAAAGGCAATATCAGTTTATTGGAAACCGGCATTGAAGATCCCACCAGGATCGCGCTTTCTACTTCCGGCCGCCTGATCGCCGGCCATTTCCATTTTGTCAACACCCCCATCGTCATCTCGAATGCCTGTATTTCAGGCATCCTGGCGCTCGTTACCGCCATGCGGCTGATCAGCGCCGGCAGCTATGACACGGCCGTCATTGCAGGGGCTGACGTCATTTCAAAATTTGTCCTGTCGGGATTCGGCAGTTTCCAGGCTATCAGCCCCGGTCCTTGCAGGCCCTTCGACCGGTCGAGGGACGGCATCAATCTCGGAGAAGGCGCCGGAACTATCATTCTCTCCTCCCGCGAAAAATATCGCGGTGGAATCAGGTTTCGCGGCGGTGCCGTCGGCAACGACGCCAACCATATCTCAGGTCCTTCCCGCACCGGACAGGAACTTTGCCAGGTCATCAATAAGTCGCTGGCGGAAGCCGGCCTTACTCCTGGCGATATAGGCTTCATCTCGGCCCATGGCACCGCCACGATCTACAATGACGAAATGGAAGCCAAAGCGATCACCCTGGCCGGCCTGCAGTCCGTCCCTGTCAATAGCCTCAAAGCCTATTACGGCCACACCCTCGGCGCCGCCGGACTGATCGAATCCATCGTTACCCTCCAGTCCATGCGCGAACACCTGGTACTGCCCAGCCTGGGTTTCGGGGACAATGGCGTATCGATGCCCCTGAATATCTGCTCTTCCCTTCTGCATACATCCCTCAACAGTTGTCTGAAGACGGCATCCGGTTTCGGGGGTTGCAATGCCGCGGTGGTCATGAGCCAATAACATAAAAGAATGAGGTATATCACTGCCAGTTGCATCATCAGCGATCACATCATCCATATGAACGGAAAAGCCGTATTCGA
>PMUF01000596.1 GCA_003167015.1 Chitinophagaceae bacterium
CCTGAGATTTTCCAAAAAGCCGATTTCGGAGATCGCCATAGAGTGTGGCCTTTCGTCCGCAGCCACTCTTTCCCGTTTGTTCAAACAATACTTTGGAATTTCGCCGAGTGAATACAGGAAGGGGGGTAAAATTAGCAAGATTCGCAAAGAATTGTTTCAGGTTAGTCAATATCATTGCAGCATGACCGAGGAGGAATTAAAGGATAAATTCCCCGTAGAAATAAGACAACTTCCGGAAAGGAGGATTGCCTATATTAGAGTAGTAGATGCTTTCAGGGAAGGTGTCGTACTGAGTGTATTTGCCGATATGGTCGAATGGGCAAAAAAAATGAACCTGTTCCATTCGGAAACAATCTTTGGGATGTCAAAGGATGACCCGGACGTAACGCCCAAGGAAAAATACGGATATGAAGTGTGTATTACCCTTCCGAAAAAGTTTGAAATCGAGGCAGACGGTTTTATAGAAACAACGACTTTGCCCAAATGCAAGTATGCCGTTACCGCTGTATCCGGAAATTTTGACTTAGTTGTGGCAGCTACAAATTATCTCTTCGATAACTGGCTGATCAACAGTTTATATGAATGCGAGCCTCAGCATGCGTTAGAGGTATTTTTGGACAAAGAGAATATTTGCAATTGGAACCACTTTGATTTGGAATTATTCATCCCGGTTAAAACAATACAAAAATGAAAAAGGTAACAGGAATAGGCGGCATTCTATTCAAATGTAAGGACCCTAAGGCAGTTAACGAGTGGTATAAAACACACCTTGGGTTTGACACGAGCCCGTATGGAACAAGCTTCGAATGGCTGGAAGTAGATGACAGCACAAAAAAGGGGCTCACCCAGTGGGCACCGTTTGCGGAAAGCTCAAAATATTTCGAGCCTTCCACAAGAGACTTTATGATAAACTATAGAGTGGCGGATATAGAAGCTCTTGTAGCGCAACTTAAAGATGAAGGAGTAACCATTGTAGACAAAATCGAGGATACTGACTACGGGAAATTTGTTCATATTTTAGACGGCGAAGGGAATAAAATTCAATTGTGGGAGCCTAAAGATTAGCGTTACTGATAGGTATAGGTAATCGTTTCTTTAGCAATAGACCCCGAATTCGATGGCGTGGTCGTAACAGTTACTGTGGAAGTTGCCGGCTGGTTGGCCGCATTGTAGGTCGTGGTGTAGTTGGTAATAACTGAGCCCGGGTTGGTGCCCGTTTCGGTGACGGACGATTGGGTCAGGTCATTAATGCTGAGGACGGCGACACCAGGGACGAGGTAGAGCGGTGCGGCGCTTAATTTGGTGTCATACGTATATACGGTGGTGAAGGTATCGACCGCTATTCCGGCATCATAAACGACGTTGATGCTTTGTGTCAGGTTGCTGCCGCTGTAGGTAAAGGACTCTTGTGAATTCAGCAGATAACCGGGGACCAAAGGGTTCAATTGGTACACGGTGCAGGTTGCGACGTTGCCATTGGTGTTGTAGGTTAACAGCGCGCTATCGTTGGCGGTCTCCGATGTCGTTGGGATAATGGAAGTTCCGGAAGTACTGGTCTTTTGAACATAACCGATGATTTTTCCGTTGGCGGACTGGAAGGTGGTACTGACCTGAGTGGTTGAGGCGTAAGTTTTATTATCAAATATAACCGTTTCGGCAACGCTGCCTGTCAGGCCGGAAATGAGGTTACCCGAATAGGTCATGCTATAGGTCAGATTGGTGGTGAAGGAGGCTCCGGAATCGCTGACGACGGAGTTTTGCTGTAGGCCGGTCAGATTATTATTCCCGTCATAAGAATAAGTCGTTACCGTAGAATCGATGGTGACATTGGCGGAGTTGGTGGCGACTAAAATCTCTTCTGTGAGGAGAGCGCCAGTGCTACCCTTTCCGGTACTATCGGAAGAGGAGGAGGAGGAACTGGAGCCGGACTTTTTGCAGCCTACTGAAGCAGTGAGGAGCAGCGCGATGATGCCTGTTATTGTTATCGGTTTCATACGTTTTCGTGTTTGATGGGATAAAGATATCCGGTGTTCGGGATGCTATTGGGGTGACCATACCAGCGGCTGGTTTGCTCAAGTAATCGGCGGGAAAGGGACAGTGGCTGTATCGTTACCGGACGGGCAACCCCCACGATGGAATAGTATTTCCCTGACTATCAAAGCAGTTATAAGTCTGGCATCATATTACCGGGTATACTTTCACAAAAGCCTTTCTATGTCTGTGAATGCCATCTCGGTCAAGGTAGCCTGGCGCAATATCCTGCGGCAACGGTGGTATTCGCTGATCCATATTCTTGGGCTGGCCATCGGCATCTGCGTTTGTATCGTGATTTATCTTATCGGCCGGTACGAGCTGAGCTTTGATAATTTTCACCCTGATGCGGGCAGGATCTACCGCATTGTAGGCGATGTGCGGGACAAGGATGGCAATCTGATCTTTCTCAACAGCCCGTTCAAGGAGGTGGCCGGGATCGAACACCTGATCGCCGGATTCGAGGACAAGACGGCCTTTCATGTTTTTGGTTCGGCGATCTCGGTGCCTTTGGTGAATAGCCAGGCCGTGAAAACCTACAATAATCGTCAAGAGGGCAGTTATGCGCTGTCGACCATTTTGACGGGACCGGATTTCTTTCGCCTCTTTCCGCATGTGTGGCTGGCGGGCGACTCTTCTGTTCTGAACCAGCCGGGGCGGATAGTGCTGGCAGAAAGTGTGGCGCGGAAATATTTTGGGACGGACAGGGTGGAGCAGATGCTGGACCGGAAGGTGATCTATGACGACAGCCTGACATTGACAGTGGGGGGCATCGTGCGCGACTGGGACCGGCCTTCGGACCTCAACTATACTTCTTTTATCTCGATCAGAACGGCCGCGGAAACATGGTTGCGGGAGCGTATTCCTGCGACAGACTGGAGCAGTCTGCAACCGCGACGTTCGCAGGCATTTGTGCGATTGGAAAAGGGGGTGAACCCCGCGCGGGTGAATGCGGAACTCGCTGAATATCTCCGCAAGCTAACTCCCGCGCCGGTGCTTTTTAGCGGCGCGAGTCATCTGCGGCTATACCTGCAATCGCTGCGCGATATGCATTATACACCGGATTTTCATCCTGCCGATACGGGCGACGATTTCCCGAAGGCCTATCTGCCGCTGCTGTACGCGTTGATGTGGGTGGCGCTGTTCGTTCTGGGGCTGGCGATCATCAATTTTATCAATCTCTCGACTGCCCAGAGTTTTCAGCGGATGAAGGAGGTGGGCGTCCGCAAGGTGATGGGAAGCAGCCGGGGAGCGCTTATCGGGCAGTTCCTGGTCGAGACACTGCTGCTGACGGTGTTTGCCCTTGCGCTTTCGCTGGTGCTGGTAGTGCTGGCCCTATGGTTGTTTGGGGACAGTATTCCGGCAGGGGTACGTTTTCGGTTTTGGGATGGAGGAAACTGGTTGTTCCTGCTGGGGATGACGGTTATAACGACTTTGATAGCAGGGTTTTATCCGGCCCGGCTGATGTCTTCTTATCTGCCCGTGCTAAGTCTTAAAGGATCGCTGGATAAAAGCGGTACTGGTGGGGTGGGACTGCGACGGGCGTTGATCATTTTCCAATTTTCCATTTCCCTGCTTTTCATCATCGGATCGCTGGTGGTCGGGCGGCAGGCGCGGTATACGCGGAATGCGGATCCGGGTTTTAACAGCGATGGGGTGATAACGTTGGATTATCCGGGGGCCAGCCGAGGTCAAATGCGGGCATATGCAACAGAGGTCAGTAAGCTGCCGGGTGTACAGCAGGCGATCTTGCAGGGGCATGCGCCCATGGGGCGGGAGCATCCGATGGCGACCTTTTTGGATCGATTTAATACGCGCAAGGTGTTGCGCGAGACGACGGTGGAGATGGAGATCGGGGACGATAACTTTATCCCCTTTTACCAGATGCAGCTGGTGGCCGGGGGCAATATCGAGGGGGGAGAGAATATGTTACCGGTGGCGATCAATGAGACCTATGCCCACGCACTGGGGTTTAACGATCCATCGCAGGCGTTGGGAAAGTCTCTCTTTTACCAGGATAATAATGTGCCGTATACGATATCCGGGGTGGTCAAGGATTATCACCAAAGCTCTTTCCACGAAACTATCCGGCCGCTGATCATCATTACATGGCTCTCTGACGCCAGAAGCGTGGCGGTCCGGCTGAGGGTGCGGGGAGACTCGGCGAAGATAGCGATGGCGGCACTGGAGCGGGAGTGGCAGATGTTTTTTCCGGGGGTCCCGTTTACATCCAGTTCGCTGAAGGATACGATCGACCGGCTTTACATGGAGGAAAACCGGTCGGCCCTGCTCATGCAATCGGCAACGGTGATCATGATCCTCATCTCGTGTATGGGGTTGTTTGGACTGGCCTTATTCTCCGCGAGCCGGCGGGCAAAGGAGATCGGTATCCGCAAGGTGCTGGGGGCTACTGTGACAGGGGTGTCGTTGCTGTTAAGCCGCGAATTCCTGGTGCTGGTGGGAGCGGCGATAGTGATTGCCTCGCCGTTGGCATGGTTCCTGGCTAACAGCTGGCTGCGGGATTTTGGCTATCGCGCGGCGGTGGATGGCTGGGTACTGGTGGAGGCCGGCGGTGCGGCACTGTTGCTTGCCGTGGCGACGGTGGGGTTCCAGGCATACCGGGTCGCCAGCGTGAATCCGGTGGATGTCATCAGGGATGAGTAGGGTGGGTTGCTCCGATTAAAATGCAGAAGCGACCGGGCTGACATCACAAGAGGCAAATGCGTTGAGGTATTTCGTCTTGACAGTTTCTGCCTTGGTTAACTTCTGCTGCGCCAACAGACATTGATACAGTCCCAGGAGGGACCAGCCATTGCCGGGATTTCGGAACAGGTCTGCCCGGTATACTTTCTCCGCTACTGCGGGCTGACGCATTTTTAGCAGAACGACTCCAAGGTATTGCCGGACAGGGATAAGCCATTGCTGAGGCTCGCGATAGATCAGGGCGTCCTCTTCTGCCACTGCCTCATCGAGTGAATGGACTGCCTCGTTATGTTTGCCTTCCGCAAAAAGAATTTCTCCCCTGAGGATCCCGGCGGCGATGCTGCCACATTGGGAAGGCTTATCGAAGGGCATCATACGAACATTCAGCAAGCTGTCCGCAAGATTCATTTGAAGGCTATCCAGGTCCGCCGTCGCTGCCCGGAGGTCAGCATAATGAACATTTGCCATTCCCCTTGCAAAGTGAGCCAGTATCGACGCATACTTCCATTGATGATCGGGCAAGGGAGCCTGCATGATCCCGTCCCATTTTCCAAGCCTCACGAGGGCCATCACAGGGAACATATATATAAACTGGGAATAGGGCTCTTTTTCAAAAGCCGGCCTGGCCGCGACTAGCTGGTCCCGGGTACGCATATAGATAGGCATTCCTTGTTTATACATTCCGGCATTCATGGCGCAATAGGATTGAACGGCAAAGACATGAATGACATTGTTCCTGCCGAGGCCAAGCGCCGGCGCGAGCGAATCCTCCAGGTTGTATGCCGTATTGGCGTCCTCATTGACGGTCACTCCCCGGGCAAAAAGACCGTTCCTTTGGTACATATGAGTGGCCATGTGCACCATATGTCCTGCACCGGGCATATCGTTCTTAAGGATATCCGCACCGGCCAGAGCAAGCTCCGGGTTTCCTGAAGCCTCCGTCAGATGGATATAATAGTGCAATGCTGCGGGATGATGCGGATCTTTTTTAAGGATCGTTTGGCATAAAGTAACAAGCTCCGGCGTCCATGGTTTTGGCGTCCTGTCGGTGTGCCAAAAATCCCATTTGTGTTGCAGCATCACAGCATCGATATACAATGCTGCGATATCGTTGTCAGCCGGATATTGGGCAACCAGGGCCGACATTGCCTTTGCATAGGCACTGTCCAAATGGCTGCGGTCTGCATTCGTGAAGTCCGACGAATATCTTTGCTGCATGGCATCGATCAGTCCCTTTTCCTTTTCCGTGGCAGTGGAACGATGGCGGTTCATAGCCGCGAGGGCTGCGGGAACGCCTGGCCGCATTTTGTAGCTATAGGAATTATAATATGGCCCCATTGACAGCGCCTGTCCCCACCAGGTCATGGCGGCGGCAGAGTCGAAACGTGCGGCTTCCTTAAAAGAGGCCAACGCCTCGGGAAGATGATAGCTGTAATAAAGATTAAGGCCCTGGGTGAAAAATAACCGGGCGCTATCCTGTTCCGTGGAGATCCGATAAGTATGACTGCCGAGGCCAGGCAAGACAGGAATGAATCTGCCGCTTGCATCCGGCAATGGTCCGGTAGTGGTGGGACCGCATTCTATCGGGGCTTCGATTTCGGCAACACGGTGTTCGGTGGGTTTTTGGCCCAGGAGGAGAAGGACAAGAAAAATATGGGAACCGTATTTCATTCGGAAATATATCTTTTTTTTATTATTCAACCAAACTCAGGTCTGGCGCTAGTCGTGGCACTGCATTTGCGACATCGTAAGAATGGAAAAACGCGTTTTAGGTGTCGTGTTGTCCGTATTAGGGGTAATCGGGCTTATTCTTGCCGCGGTACGCTTTGCCACTGGCGGGTCCAGGGGCGTGCGGTTGACTGTAATCTTCTTGATTTTGGGCGTTATTTTCTTTTTCTCCGGTATCGGCCTGGTTAAAAATACAAATGACAAGGCTACTTAGGTAATTGTTGGCGAACAGTAGCTGTTTCGAAACCGGACAGCCGGTGCCGGGGGGGCGATATTAAGAGTTTGATCTTGAATTCATTGTGAATTTGGCCGACGTTTTGGTGTTCTTCCGCTAAAACCGGTCAACCTATGTTCAAAATCAATTTTCGGCTTTCCCTGCGGAGCCTTCTCAGACACAAGCTTTATTCATTTATCAATGTTTCGGGACTGGCGGTTGGTTTAGCCAGCGCGATCCTCATTTGTCTATGGATACAGAATGAGGTCAGCCATGACCGGTTCCATCCGAATATTGACCGGTTATACCTGATGAATAACCGCGATCAGAACAATGGTGGCGTCTATGTATATAACTACACGTCCAGGCCGCTCGGACCTGCTATTCAAAAAGATTATCCCGAGGTGGAGCGAGTGGTCAGGGTGGATAATGGGACTGCCAATTTTCTCATTTCCAATGGCGACAGGCATTTTAGCATTCACGGTGATTTTGCAGACACGGGCTTTTTAAGCATGTTCAATTTTCCCCTACTGGAAGGCAACTCTGCTACGGCTTTGAACAGTGTAAAGAATATCGTATTGACGAAGCAACTGGCCAAAAAGCTGTTTGGTGATCAGGACGCCATGGGGAAGACGGTCAGGGTGGATAGCGTAGACTATCTGACGGTGACCGGTGTGTTGAAGGATCTGCCGGGGAATACGGATTTCCAGTTTGATTATCTGTTACCTTACGCGTATTATCTCAAGCTGTATCCCAATGGCGATAACAACTGGGGAAATAGCAACGTGCTTACCTTTGTCACTTTGAAGCCGGAGGCCACCGTGGCGGAATTTGACAGGAAAGTGGCGAATATCATCATTGCGCATTCGAAGCCGGGAGAGGCGACCAATAAAATTTTTTCGCAGCCTTATAAAGATGCGTGGTTGTATTCGAAGGTGGAGAATGGGCAGTATGTGGGCGGACGGATCGAGCTGGTCAAGATGTTCAGCCTGATTGCCTTGTTCATCCTGCTGATTGCTTGTATCAACTTCACCAATCTCAGCACAGCGCGAAGCGAGAAGCGCGCGAAGGAGGTGGGCATCCGGAAGGTTTCCGGCGCCTTGCGCAGCTCCCTCATCGTTCAGTTTATCGGCGAAAGCATCGTCCTGGCGCTGGTAGCAGGAATAGGGGCGGTGGCTATCGTTCAATTGACCCTGCCGGCCTTTAACGGGGTAGTGGGTGGCCGGCTGGCCATCGAGTATAGCAATCCGTGGTATTGGATATGGGCTTTACTGTTCATTCTGCTGACGGGGGTGATGGCAGGCCTCTATCCGGCTTTCTATCTTTCTTCTTTCCAGCCGGTGAAGGTACTGAAAGGGTCCTTTAAGCCGGTGAAAGCGTTGCTGACACCAAGAAAGGTGCTGGTCGTACTACAGTTCACCTTTGCGATTGCGCTGATCATCTGCACGATCATCGTAGAGGGCCAGGTCAGGTTTGCGCAGAACAAGGATGCAGGGTATCGGAGAAACAATCTCGCCTTTGTGATCATGTTTGGAGAAGCGGGAAAAAATTATGAACTGATCAAGAAAGGGTTGCTGTCCAGCGGAGCGGCAACGGCTGTAGCTCAAACGAGTGCACCGATGACGGAGATCTGGGCCAACGGGAATGGGTTTGTCTGGAAGGGAAGCAATACCGGTGACAGCAAGACGAATTTCAACATGTACAGTGCGGACAGAGATTTCTCTACTACGATGAACCTGCAGATCCTGCAGGGGCGAAGCATCGATTGCGATACCTACAAGACCGATTCGACGGCGGTCCTGCTGAACGAAGCTGCCGTCAAGGAGATGCGGCTGAAGCATCCTGTGGGCGAGGCCATCCGGAATATGTACGGCGGACCCGAGCTGCATGTGGTCGGGGTAGTCAAAAATTTTATCATAGAAAGTCCATATCAGCCGATAAATCCCATGATAATCGTTGGACCTGTATTCGGCTATGATGTGATCAATTTCCGGATCAATGAGCATCCGTCCTATGGAGAAAATCTTCAAAAGGCGGAAAAGGTTTTTACCCAATATAATCCGCAGTATCCTTTCAATGTACGGTTTTATGATAAAGAGTATGTCCTGAAGTTTGCCGATGAGCAGCGGGTGGGGACGCTGGTGGGCTTGTTTGCGGCGTTAACGATTTTTATTTCCTGCCTGGGACTATTTGGACTGGCCGCGTATATGGCGGAAAGCCGGATAAAAGAAATTGGGATCAGAAGAGTGCTAGGGGCCAGCGTTGCCAATATCACAGGGTTATTGTCAAAAGAATTTCTGCGGCTGGTAGGCATTTCGTTTGTCGTTGCCTCACCTATTGCCTGGCTGGTGATGCATAACTGGCTGGCGAGCTATCCGTACAGGATCGCGATCGAGTGGTGGGTATTTGCGGTGACGGGTGTGCTGGCTTTTTTCATTGCACTGGCAACGGTTAGTTTTCAGGCCTTGCGGGCAGCTCTTGCTAATCCGGTCCGAAATCTTAGATCAGAGTAAGTTGAATGGCGGAACGGGGCGTTTTTGCTATCTTTAAAAAAATTCCCCGTTCATGAATAAAGTTCTTTACACCTGTTTATTCTTAGGCTGTCTGGGTGCATGCAATAACCCGGATTCTCCCGCCAAAAAGAGTTTTGTCGATGTCAATGGAATCGACTCCTCGATAAAACCCGGCGACAATTTTTTTCGCTATGTCAACGGGCGATGGTATGACACCGCGAAAATTGCGGACGATCAAACGGGTGTGGGTTCTTACAGCTTCATGAACATTCCGCAAAAGCAATTGCTGCAACATATCCTGGATAGCGTCGCACAAACACAGAATGCTGCAGGAAGCATCGATCAGAAGGTAGGGGATTTCTATGCTTCCGGTATGGACACGACGACTATCAACCAGCGCGGATATGAACCCATCCGGCCCATTCTTGCGCGTATCGATGCCATTAGTGACGTTCCATCGCTGGTCAAATTTGTGGCATCTGAGCTGAAAACAGGAAACTACAGCTTTATCGGGTTTCGTGGTTCGTCCGACGACAAAAACAGCGGGTTCAATATCGCTCATGTGAACCAGGCAGGCATCGGCTTACCTGACCGCGATTATTATTTTAAAACAGATTCGTCTACCCTTGCTATTCAACAAGGGTATGAAAAATACATCGGCACCTTGTTTCAATTGACCGGCAGTAATCCGGCCGATGGCGCGAAACAGGCAGAGGTTGCGTACGGGATCGAAAAGCAAATCGCCGCAGCGCATAAAACGAATATTGAGATAAGGGATGTTCATACCAATTACAATAAGGTAGCCATATCATCCATCGATAAAGCACAACCCAATATTGGTTGGACGGCCTTGCTTGCTGACCTGGACGCCAAGACTGATTCGATCGATATGGCTCAGCCCGGCTATTACGACAAGTTAAATGTGCTGCTGAAATCCGTTCCCCTCAATGATTGGAAAACTTATTTGAAGGCCCGTACCCTGGAGAACTATGCTACGGCGCTGAGCGCCCCTTTTGTGAGCGCTTCCTTTGAATTCACCAAAGTATTATCGGGGCAAGCCAAAGAGAAATCCAGGGGACAAATCATGACTGACAATGTTGATCGTCTTTTGGGCCAGGCTTT
The DNA here is from genome assembly GCA_003167015.1 of Chitinophagaceae bacterium. GTDB lineage: Bacteria > Bacteroidota > Bacteroidia > Chitinophagales > Chitinophagaceae > Puia. The sequence continues at coordinate 10,312 of PMUF01000596.1, forward strand.
GGGGCAACTTTATGTAAAAAGATATTTTGACGAGGATGCAAAAAAGCGGGTACTCGACCTGGTGAACAACCTGCAAAAAGCTTTCGAAAACAGGATCAGGCATGTTGACTGGATGAGTGATAGCACCAAGCAAAAGGCGATCGAAAAACTCTATGCGATAACCAAAAAAATCGGTTACCCGGATAAATGGCGGGATTATGGTAACGTACAAATCGAGCGAACCAAATACTTCGAAAATTTACTTTCGATCGCCAAAAATGAATACCAGTTTCAACTGGCAAAATTGAACAAACCGGTTGACAGAACAGAATGGGTGGCAACGCCCTCTACCGTTACCGCCTATTATAATCCGAATTTTAACGAAATCGTTTTTCCGGCGGGTATTTTGCAATTCCCCTATTTTGATTTTTCGGCAGATGACGCCATCAACTATGGGGGGATCGGGATGGTTATCGGTCATGAGATGACGCACGCTTTCGACGACCAGGGAGCGCAGTACGATAAGGATGGGAACGTAAAAAACTGGTGGACGAAAGAAGATTATGAGAAGTTCAGGGTTAAGACAAAGCAAGTCATTGACTTATATAGTTCATTTACTGTTTTAGATACTGTTCATATAAAGGGAGCGTTGACAGTGGGCGAAAACGCTGCTGATAATGGAGGTATTGCCATTGCTTATGATGCGTTCAAGATGACTTCGGAGGGGCAGGATTCCACGGGCAAAATAAATGGTTTCACGCCGGATCAGCGGTTTTTTCTCTCCATTGCGAGGATATGGAGGGTGAAAACGAGAGATGCTTTTCTGCGGATGTATGTGAATACCAACCCGCATTCTCCGGCTATGTGGCGGGTAAATGGCCCGGTGATGAGCCGGCCTGAGTTTTATAGAGCATTTAATGTGCAGCCGGGTGATAGTAATTACAAACCCGAGGACCAAAGAATAAAGATTTGGTAGGATGCGGCAGACCCGCACGTATATGGTCACCATCGGATTGCTGCTCCTGCTGAAGGCGGATGATTGCAACGCCCAGGGGCCACTGTCTGTCACAGTAACGCCGACGAATCCGACCTGCCAGTATAACAACGGGAGCTTTGTCGTCAACATAACGGGTGGGACACCGCCCTATTCCTATCTTAGCAATGCGGCCCAGCAGAGCAATACTACGGGGATCTTTACCAATCTGACAGCAGGTGTATTCGATATTATTGTTACTGATTCGGCGGGCCAGCAGACGACTTCTTCCGTGACCCTAACCAATACGAACAATGCGCCTACTTTTAGCGCTTTGGGGTCCGATCCAACCGGGTGCAACACGAATGACGGAACCATCACGGTGACGCCGCTGAGCGGGCTGGCGCCTTACGCCTATAGCATCGACAACGGGGCGACCTTCCAGAACAGCACTGTCTTCAACAGACTTGGGCCGGGCACTTATGGCATCTTCATGGAAGACGGCAACGGCTGTATCACGGCGCCCTGGTCGACACCAACGACCTCGTATGCGGATTTTGCGCATTTCGGATTTGGCAATGAAGTCAACCTTAGCAGTAGTCATGTTTGCTTACTGGGGCTGGAACCGCTGTTGGCCGATCCGGGTTGCGGCAATGTTAATTTTATAGAGATCTTCGGCGGTATCGGGGGGACGGCGCCCTATAGCTTTTCACTGGATGGGTCCTCTTTTGCCGCTCTGACGCAGGACGGGTATTATTTCCTGAGTCCAGGGAAACATACCGTGTATATAAAGGATAACGGAGGACTGGAGACGAGCTATACCTATAATTTTCCCAGCAACTGCCCGGTCGTTGCCTCGCCGCAAGGGGCCGACTGCGGTTCGAAGAACGGATCTATCACGGTGACGGGCGGGAATGGCTTTGCACCTTTCGCTTACTCTATTGATGGTATCCATTTCCAGGGCAGTAATGTGTTCGACGGATTGGCGGCAGGAAGCTATACTATCATTATGAAGGATGCGAATGGGGTGACGGGCTCAGTGACTACCACTGTGACGGGCTGTTCTTCGGTGACCACGCCCTGCGACAACCTCACCCTGACTATGGGCGCGGATACTACCATCTGCCAGGGGGCGGCGATGACATTGACAGTGCAGTCGAATGCCACGGGTTTTGCCTGGGTCCCGACGGCCGGGTTGAGCAATGCCGGTGTTGCCAGCCCGGTTGCGCAACCATTGGTGACAACGGTATACACCCTTACTGCTACCCTCGGCGGGTGTACTCAAACCGGATCCGTCACTGTGACTGTGATCCCACCGCCAAAGGTCTTTGCCGGTGATGATACGGCGGTTCAGATTAACCGGTCCCTGCCATTGCAGGCCGTGGATGTCGATAACAGCGGATTCACTTCGTACCAGTGGTCGCCGACCCAGGGCCTGAGCAATCCTTTCAGCCAGGACCCGACAGCACTGATCACGGGGAATATTACCTATTTCGTTACGGCCACTACTCCGGCGGGCTGCATAGGGGTCGATAGTATTGTCATCGAGGCCTTTGCGTATTCGGATATTATCGTGCCCAATGCTTTTACGCCCAATGGCGACGGACATAACGACGTGCTAAGGGCTATCGCCGTTGGGATGAAGGAGTTCCGCTATTTTACCGTCTTTAACCGCTTGGGGCAGCAGGTGTTTACCACCAGCAACGCATCCATAGGTTGGGATGGCACGCTGAATGGCCGGCCCATGGTCTCGGGCGCTTATGTGTGGATGGCCGGCGGGGTTGACTATACGGGGAAGACGGTGCAGCGGCGGGGAGTGGTGATATTGGTCCGGTAATGCTCTTCACGGGTTAAGCTATACTTGTTCCCGCTTAATTTATCTTTCTTAGCTGCTATAACATACTTTCATCACCGGCCAATCGTTTTTTAGCTGAGGCCAAGTGGTCGGCCGGGAATACGTAAAACAAGCTGTTCAAACGATATTATCTTTTGATCCGTTTCCTTAAGCAGCACCATAAGGCGAACCCTTGCCAGTAAAGCTACTGGGCTATATCAAACCGCGATTAAACCTTCAGGTCAACAACCTGAAGGTTTTTTTTGGTGTGGCTGGCCACATGGGGCGAGGGCGGGTTGACGTGGGCCATCGAGACGGGGCTGACTTAGAACGTCAGGCGGCTATTGCAGATGCTGAAGGCGAGGTTGGTGTCGTCGCCTTTGACGGAAATCGTAGTTTTGTGGTCGTCTACGAGGGCGAGGACGTGAATGTTTGCATTTTGGCGGGTGTGGAGGGCGCTACAAAGGAGGTTCCATACATTGGAGGCAAGAAGGTTTTCCTGGGCGACAAAGCACAGTCCCTGCGGTACGCCATTATGCAGGACGTTATTGCGGTTAAGAGCAAGGGGTTGAAGGCTGGCCAGCAGATCGTTGATCAACTGATGCAGAGAGACCTTGATGTGACGGTTGGTGGGTTCGAAGGGTAAAAAGGAGAAATTCATCAGCAAAGTAACTGCGGGGGAGCATTATGATTGAGTAGAAAGATGTGTTTGTTTGGGGAAATAAGTGAGAACGAGGGATGGAATAAATACTTCTATGTAGTTTTGGGGGCAAGGGTTCCTGGCAGTAACGAATAAGATATTAAGCGGAGTTAGGAAGGCCGTTCAAAAGCTCATAAAAGTCAATGCCGCCAATAATGAGGATATGGTTATTGGGGATAAAGATGGGAATTTTAAGATTATTCCCGCAAAGGAGCTTTTAAAAGGGCTTTCAAAATAAATTAGTGCCTGAGATGCTAGTTGGTGAACAGCCAGGCGGCTAACTGATAGTTCCAATTGAAATAACTGGCTGGCGGGGCGGTTTTGGTATTATAGACGAACAGAGGTACTTGAGCTTCATAAGTAGAGCCATGGCTGCGGTAGTTGTCGGGCAGTTGTTCGTAAGCATGGCCATTCAATTCGCCAAAAACGGTATTAATGTCACCCAACACCATAAAATCACCTATCCTTCCCGGCATCAGGTGATATTTTTTCGCTGCTTCTGATCTTGTTAAGACAGCGTCAACGCCATTGAGCCCTGACAGGGTTTTTCTTACACTCGGCGCGTCACTGCTTTTTAGCAGATAGACATATGCAGACCCACCAAGACCTTTATGGTGCTTCATATACCTGTCCTTCTCCGGGCTGATGACAATTTTGACCGGGGTGTTTTTTTCGGCACACGCCTTTTCCAGGTCCCATGCCTGCGACTTGTGGTTCATGCCATGATCTGCGGTAATCAGAATTGCCGCGTCAGGAGCGGTTTCATGAAGCGTGGCGATGCAATGGTCCATTATGGAAAGAAAATCCTTTACACTGTCATTTTCGGGGGGCCACATATGCATCGGGTAATCCGTCGTATGAATATAGATCAACCGAACGTCAGGATTGCTTTTTAAAAGACTGTCGGCCGCCTTCATCAATTGGTAATTTATTTCCCGGGTATAGACATCTGACAGAACGGGAGCATTTTCCCATTTATTTTCATGAGCGGCCACACATTCAGGACATAAGGTGTAGTCCGCATATTTCCCCAGCACATCGATTGTCTTTTGTTTTACGGACAAAAGCGCGGATTTAATTCCAAGATTATGCGCCTTCTCAAACAAAGACGGCATTAATAATAGCGAGGGATCTTCAATATATTCCTCCTGCTGCTTTTGTTCATTGAAAAATACATTGCCGGTAATGCCATTCTGGTCGGGAGTGCTGCCTGTGGCGATTGACATGTTGTTCACGTTGGTTACTGCCGGCATTAAAGAAGGGACAATTTTGTAGATTCCTTTTTGTTCCATCTGGTTGAGAAAGGGCATAGCCGCATCCCGATAATATTTTTCACCAAAACCATCCATCATAATGATGATGACCCGCTGTTGCGTGAGTATTGTTTGGGCGCACAAATGTGTACTACCAGCCGACAATATTATTAAAGCGCTTAGGAGGACCCTGTTTTTCATAGGGCCAATATAGGGCAATTCATGATCCCCCTATATTAAGTAACAGTTAATCGGTCCTCAAGCTTTCGGCAGGATTGGCTAGCGCCGCCTTTACGGTCTGGAAACCAGATACAAATAATGCGGTTGCCAACATCCCCGAGCCACTTACAACGAATATCCACCAGTTGATGGGGGTGCGGTCGGCAAAGCTTTGCATCCATTTATTCATGGCCCACCAGGCGACCGGCGTTACAATGACAAATGCCAGGACAATAAGTAATACCAATTCCGTTGAAAGGAGCGTGACTATTTGTGCAACCGTAGCGCCCAGTACTTTGCGGACGCCAATTTCCTTTATTCGCTGGTTGGTGGTATAAATGACTAATCCCAATAAACCCAGGCAACTGATAATGATGGACAAGCCTGTGGACCAGGTCAATAAGACCGATGTTTGCCGTTCACTGTCATAAAATTTTGCTATGCTCTCATCAAAGAACTGGTATTGAAAGACGTCGTTGGGATAGATTTGCTTCCATGCTGTTTCCATCCCGGCTATGGCTGTTTTCCACTCGTCACCGCCGGGTGTTTGCGGTTTTAAAGCGATATGGACCGTTGAGCTGAAGTAAGAATTATCGCTTCTCGTCAGGATCGCCAGCGGTTTGATGGGTGAACGCAGTGACCGATAATAAAAATCACCTGTTACGCCAACGATCTGCATGTCGTTGTCGTTATATTTCAGGAAATGGCCTACCGCTGATTCCGGACTGGTGAACCCGAGGGCCTTTGCAAAAGTTGCATTGATCAGTAATGCTTTTGATCTGTCGCCGGGCCGGATGTTGCGACCGGCCAATAATTTGATCTTATAGACCCCGATATAGTTTTCATCCCCAAATCTTTCCTGAACCTCTGTTTTGACTTCCTTTTTACCGTCCGTATAGATAACATTTGCTGAATGGGTATTGTCCGACGAAGGACTTGCCCCACCCACGCTTGCCGATCCGACCCCGGGCAAAGCCTTTATTTTATCCATAAAGACTTGTTTCAGCTGCGGGTCTTTGCTGGCCCAGGGAGTAGAAACGGTCACTATACCCTCTTTTTGAAATCCCAGATCCTTGTGCAATGCATAGTATACCTGTTTGCTGACCAGCAGCGTAGCCATGATAAAAAATTGCGCAATAGCAAATTGTGTGACCGTTAATGTTTTACGAAGTAATGCTCTGGTTCCATTGTGACCAGGCGCCTGATCTTTTAGCACCTGCAGCGGTTTATAGTCGGATAAAACAATGGCCGGATAAAATCCTGCCGCAAGGCTTACCACTATGGTCAACAACAAAATAAATAGTATCAACCCGGGTTGGTGAAGGAAATCGACTATAACCCCTTCGGGGATAAAATCGGCAAAAAGCTTCAGGATTACGGGGGCCAATGCCGCTGAAATTATGACGGCCAGTACGGTGATGAAGAAAGTCTCGCTTAAAAATTGGAGAATCAACCGACCGCGCCCGCTGCCCAATGTTTTCCGGATGCCAATCTCTTTTGCTCTTTGTGATGCCTGTGCTGTTGTAAGGTTGATGAAATTGATACAACCGAGCAATAAAAGGAAGGCTCCTATGATCGATAAGCCATACAGCATGGTTTTGTTGGCTGTCCGTTCATAAAATGAGGCATACCCCTCGTCAAAATGGACGTCGCTCAGTTTTTGCAGATGGAGCTCATTGCCCGCTTCTCCGGGCGAGGGTGTTTCATTTGTTTTAAGCATGTCATTCAGCTGCTTTTCAACATTGGCAACGGCGGTTGTTGGCGATAGCTTGACAAAAAACTGCGACGAAGGGGTTACACCGCCCCAATCCGTCAACTGAAGATTGCCCTTTATGACAGCAACAGATGTTCCGGTGCTGTAGGAAATAAAATCCGTGAAATTAAAATCCGTATTTTCTTTATGGACTTCGACGATCCCGCCGACCGTGGTTTTGATGGAGTCACCGTAAATTACCACCCTGCCAAGCATTTGCGGGTAAGTGAGTCCTGGAAAATACTTTTTTGCTTTTTGCGCGGTCAGCACAACGGTATAGGGCTGATTTAGCGACATTTTTGAACCGGCTAACCAGGTATACGGAAACAGATCAAAATACCGCTGATCGGCCAGGACCATATCTTCTTTGTATTTGAATTTTAGCGGTGCTTTAGCGGCATCCGGGACAACAACCCCGGTATGATAAAGGGTAAACTCGTCAATGATAAAAAATGGCGCCGATCCGCTGAAGCCGGATACGCTTTTTGCCGCCGCTTCCGGCAACGGCCCACATACCCCGCCAACTTTCCATCCCCGAGATGGATAATTCGTCACCACCCGGTAAATGCGGTCACTATCAGGATAAAACTTATCAAAGGTAAAATCGAAATGAACAATCAGGTAAATGACCAACGCGGCGCTGATACCAATCGATAAGCCGATGATATTGATCAGGGTAGACATCTTATGTTTCCAAAAACCACGAAACGCGATTTTAAAATAGTTTTTGAGCATAAACAGTTGTTAAGCAGCTTTTACCGCGAAGGAAATGCCAAATTGGCAAATTATTAATAATCAATAAGATATGATTTTAACTCTTCTCCAACCTGTACTATTCCGTTACACCACCTGTCCTATTCAGGAAATTCCTACCTTGAGCTACTTTTTTCTATGACCCCTATAGGCCAATCTTTTTTCCGTCCTGCTGCACTGGCGGCCCTATTCTTACTCTTCTTCCGGCAGAGTTCCCCAGGCCAGAACCTGGTGCCGAACCCTTCTTTTGAAGATGTCAATACCTGCGCCGAATACAATCAGCCATGCAGCCCCTCGGCCTGGTTTTACCTGAGCCGGAAGTTCACGACGGGCTACTTCCCCCGATACGCTTCTGCTACCGGTACCCGACACCTGCAAATAGTCGCCGTGAGCCGGGAGACTGTCAACCGCCAGTATTGGGAGACCATGCTGCTGTGCCCGCTGATAGCCGGCGAAAGATACAGCGTCAGCTTAAAGGTCGCCAGCCCCGAAACCAAAACGACACTCAGCAAGCATTGTCCTAATTTGCGGGATATTGGGTTATGGTTTACGAACCGCTTTGTTTTTGTGCAAGGAGATTCGCTGTTACAGCCGCGCAGCTATCTTTCCTTTACCGGTGCAACGACAACAGATCTGAAGAACGGCTGGTTTGAGATCAAAAAAGAATTCGTCCCTACCGTTCATTCGAGCATTCTGATCGTCGGCAATTTTTACCGGATGGCCAACGCCGACATCATGGACCAGCGAGGGTCGACGAACGCGACTATCGACATCCTGGTAGACGATATCTCTGTCGTTCCGGTCAAAGGAGTGACCTGCGGGACTGAAAAGAAAGTAAAAGATTCTCTCTACGCCATTACCTGGCGGCATTCCGAACATTGGCCACCGGCTGAGGGCGCCGATACGCTGACTCAACCTGATGCTTCGCCGCCGCCGGCGGAGGGTGTAGAACGCCTCGTGGTTGATACACCGAAGGCATTGCCGCCAAAGCCCGCGACCGATACGATTATCGTTCACAATATTCAGTTTGACTTCGATCAATACCTGATTCAAAATCCGGACACGTTAAAACAATATAGAAAGCTTCTTTCCAGGCCCGGCATTAAGAAAATACAGGTTCTGGGTTTTACGGATGATGTGGGCTCGAAAGCTTACAACCTGGATCTTTCTCAGAAACGGGCTCAGGAGGTTGCCCGCCTGCTCGCCTCGACATTCAATATTGACCCGGCATTGATCGAGGCCGAAGGCAAAGGCATCTCTAAGGACTACCCGACGAGGGAGTTGAACAGGCGGGTGGAGATTTATATTTTTCATTGAATAACTAACTTTGGAGGTGAAACGACATAAAAACGACAGTTATGGAAATAGGAGTAGACAGCTTTGCATCGGCCATGTATGGCACTAACGAAAAGAATGAGGTAAGCCCCGTAGACGCCATGGAGCAGCTGCTGGAGCGGATGGAGCTGGCGGACCAGGCAGGACTGGATGTTTTCGGGATCGGGGAACACCACAAAAAGGGATTCCTGGATTCGGCTACGGTGGTCATCCTGGCCGCGGCTGCCGCGAGGACCAAGCGCATCCGGCTCGCCAGTGCGGTGATGGTGCTGAGCGCGGCTGATCCGGTGCGGGTCTATCAAAGCTTTGCGACGCTGGACCTGGTCTCCAGGGGCCGGGCGGAGCTGGTAGTGGGCAGGGGCTCGTCTATCGAAGCTTTTCCGCTGTTTGGCTTCGACCTCAAAGACTATGACCGGCTATTCCAGGAGAAACTGGACCTGCTGCTGAAGATCCGGGACAATGAATTCATCACCTGGAAGGGTCAGTTCCGGCCGGCGCTGAACAACCTGCCGGTCTATCCGCGGTCGCTTCAGGAGAAGCTGCCCATCTGGCTGGGGGTGGGCGGCACCCCAGAGTCCTTTGCCAGGGCCGGAAGCCTGGGGTTACCTCTGATGGTGGCCATCATCGGCGGAGAGACGCACCGGTTCAGGCCGCTGATAGACCTCTATCGGGAAGCGGGTCGTCATGCGGGCTATACGCCGGACCAACTAAAAGTCGGGCTGCATTCGCCGGGTTATGTGAGCGAGTCCAATGAACAGGCTATCGCGGAATACTATCCTGGTTACGCCGAACTGTGGACGAAGCTGGGCAAGGAACGTGGCTGGCCGCCGGTGACCAGGAGTTCGTTCGATGTTTTGATTGGGCCGAAAGGTGTCCTGATGGTCGGCGGACCCGAGGCTGTCGCGGAGAAGATATTAAGACATAGCGAGGCACTGGGCGGGATATCGCGGGTGACGTTCCAGATGGATAATGCGGGGCTGACGCATCAGCAATTGATGCGGTCTATCGAGTTGATCGGGACGAAGGTGAAACCACTAATTCAGTAAATTAGCCAAAAAATGAAAAAATTATCATTTATTCTATTGATGTTCCTGTATGGCGCCAGTTTGAAGGCTCAGAACCTCAAGGCGGTTGTCTATGCTGACGGCGTTCAAAAGTTAAATGGACTGGTGACAGACAACGCCGGCAAATCACTTCCCGGCGTATTGGTGCTTCCGGCATGGAAGGGGATCGATCAGGAAGCCAAAACTGCGGCCCTGGAACTGGAAAAGCAGGGATATATCGCGTTTGTGGCCGATATCTATGGAGAGGGTAATTACCCTGCTGACAATACTGCTGCCGGTAAGATGGCAGGCACTTATCGGAGCAATTACCAGGCCTACCAGCATCGGATTGAACTGGCGTTGGAGCAGTTGAAGAAGGCAGGTGCGTTGCCGGGTAAAATTGCGGTGATAGGCTACTGTTTTGGCGGGTCAGGCGCATTGGAGGTGGCCAGAGCGGGTTTCCCCGTTTTAGGCATCGTCAGTATCCATGGAGGACTGGCAAAAGACAGCAGCCGGGTTAACGGACCGCTGAATATAAAAATGCTGATCGAGAATGCGGCTGAAGATCATGGTGTGACTCCGGAAGTCATGAGCAAGCTGGTTACAGAAATGAATGATGGGAAGGCGGACTGGCAGGTGATCACCTATGCTTATTGCAAGCATACTTTTACCGATCCTGCATCGCCGGACTATAACCCCGTGATGGCGCGAAGGGCGTGGCAGCATACTTTATTTTTTTTGAAGGAGGTGCTGCAATAGATTGCATCCAAGCGGTTACTTAAAATTGGCGGCGATGAAGAGGGTGGGCAGGTCGAGGGTTTCGTTGTGGCCGGTAGTGTAGGTAGTCAGGGCGTAGTCGAGGAAGAGCCAGCCGGAATATTGGAGATGGGATGGTTGGTCGAGCTGATTGAACAGCTCACGCATGATATAGACGAACTGAAAGACCGGCTTGGTGCCGCTGGCGAAGTTGAGTAGGACGGCGCCGGGGCTTTTGTGATTGAAGGCCCCGAGGGTGAGGCGCAGCTTGTGGGCTTCGGGTTTGCGGTAGTCGAGTGCCTTGTATTGATCCTGTACATAGACCGGGTAGTGACGGCTTATAGTAGGGGCCAGGCTGGCGCCGGGGGTATTGTCGGGGATGTTAAGGGGAACACCTAATGCAGGATCGTCATTGATCCTATTGATCAGATATAACCTGCCCCTGCATTCGCCTAATGCGGGCAGATGGGGCACGGTCAGCAGGGGAAGGCGATTCAGGACGTCCTGCAGTTGCCGGAGAATTTGCGGATGCCGGGCAGGGCGAATGCGACGCCAGTCGTCGATTTTTACGATCATGATGACTGTTTCGCCCGGATTTTCTTTTAAGAATTGAATACATTCTTCCAGGACTTCATCAAAGGATTGAAATTCGTTGGCGCCGAAGAAGCCAAGGCGGCCGTGGCATGTTTTGAATTCGACATCGTTTTGGGAGATTGTTTTGGGCTTGAGGCGAATGTCGAGGAGGCGGATACCGCGGTTGAGCTGTTCGGTGATGGAATGGCATTGGCAGGCCCAGAGGGTGGGCCTGGTCGTATTGATGGCTGCGGAGTTATGCGTCCCGGGGATGCTGAGCTCGCTGATGGGGATGTCGTCGGGAAGGGCGGTCATCCAGCGGGTATGGGTCCAGCCTGTCGTCATGACTTTGGAATAGCAGTAAAATTAGTGATTTTCTTAGATGCATCAATTCCAATCCATTCATTTCAGCCGGCTCATTCCGAAACCACCGATAGCAAATCAATACCCAAACCAGACCGAGTGCGGCATTGACAAAAAAGGGCGCACGCCAACCAAAATGCACGGCAATAGGGACAACAATCAATGGCGCCAGGGCGGCACCGGTGCTGGAGCCCATCGAAAACCAGGAAGTTCCGCGAGAGGTTTCCGTTTTTGGAAACCATCGGCTGACGGTACCTGTGCTATTGGGGTAGGCTCCTGCCTCTCCCATTCCGAATAAAAAGCGGACGATGATGGGGCTGGTTAAGCCGGTTACCACGCCTGTGAGTGCAGTAAAAAACGACCACCAGATCACAATGCGCAGAAAAACCTTGCGCTGCCCCAAACGGTCGCCCATCAGTGCGGAGGGGATTTCAAAAAGGGCATAAGCGAGAGCAAAAGCTCCTAATGTATAGCCAAACTGCGTATTGGTCAGATGAAAAGCGGCTTTCATTCGTACACCCACTAAGGAGATGGTGACCCGATCCAGGTATGTTATCAGGATCAGGAAATACAAAAGAATCCCAACCCGATAGCGGTAGGGAAGTTTAGGGATTGAAGCCATTTCTATTGAGGGGTTCTCACAATGTAATCTAATTACCCCAGCCTGACAAATAGGCTGGTAAAGGGGGGACATCTGTCTTTATTAGAAGTCTATCGATTTGATAGATTAAGTTTATTGCCTTATTTTCGCTTTATAGCTTAATTAAACACCGGACTCCGATATGGCAACTACCACGACTACAAATGAGACTGAAACAGCAGGCATAAAGCAACCCTCCGGATTATCGCCATTTTTAGCGAAGGAGGACTGGTGGGCGGTTTGGCTTGGCCTGGGCATTATCATCCTGGCCTATATTTTTTATCTTTCCGGCTCCAGTATTTCGTGGATTGCAGTAGCTCCGGCCAAATGGTCAACCTTATCGCAACTGGGCACTCAATTATCAACGACGGCTGTCCGATATCTCGCTTTGCTCGGTGCATTCCTGGTCCTCTTCACCATCGTGACTTCATTCATCGGGCAAAAACCCAAGGCATTTATCCCCTCCTTTATTTTTGTCTTTACCCTTTCGACGATCATTTATATTTTGGGCAACTGGGATCAAGCCAGTCGCTATAACCTGGAACCGCCGTTGGTGGCCCTCGTTCTCGGGCTGATCATTTCAAACGTCATTGGATTGCCCCGTTGGCTGGATGCCGGTTTCCGGGTCGAATTATATATTAAGCTGGGTATTGTCCTGCTGGGAGCCACCTTACCTTTTACCTTAATTATCTGGGCCGGGCCGGTGGCTATTCTGCAGGCTTCCATCGTCTCCGTCGTTACCTTTTTGACCATCTTTTTCGTTGCCCGGAAACTGGGTCTGGATCATCGGCTGGCGGCGGTATTGGGGGCGGGTGGCGCTGTCTGCGGCGTTTCTGCATCGATTGCCGTTGCCGGCGCGGTACGGGCCAAAAAGGAGGATCCGCCCATTGCCATCAGCCTGGTGGTATTCTGGGCTATCATTTTCATTTTTGCGTTGCCGCTGGTTTCGCGTACGCTGCACCTCCCGACGGGAGTCGGAGGCGCCTGGATCGGGACATCGGAATTTGCGGACGCTGCCGGCCTTGCCGCTGCTCAATCTTATGGTGGATTGGCCGGGAAGAATCTGGGCATTTCAGGAACGGCAGACCAGGCGCTGGCCTCCTATACCCTGATCAAAGTTATCGGCCGGGACGTTTGGATCGGGATCTGGTCGTTTGTACTGGCTCTCATTGCGGTCACGGTTTGGGAAAGATCCGAAACCAACGCAAAAGTCCCGGTCGGCCAGATCTGGTGGCGCTTTCCGAAATTCGTCATTGGATTCCTTGTCGCCTCCATCCTTACAACAGTGATTGTCCATGGAAATACGCTGGCTGATTACAATAAATTGGTGAAACCGGCTCTTATCGCACCTATTACATCGCTGCGGACCTGGGCGTTCACCTTCAGCTTTCTAAGCATCGGGCTGACGACGCGATTCCGGGAATTAGCCAATGCCGGGAGCAAACCTTTTGTCGCGTTCACTGCCGGGGTTATTGTCAATGTCATTTTGGGATATATCCTGTCAGTTGTTGTTTTCGGTCACTACTGGGCTGGTGTTGTAACGCATTAAAGTATGAAAATTTTTGATTCCATTCAACTGGGTCATTCAGGGCCGACCTGCCAACAGTGCGTCCATTTTCAAAATGATCCGGCTGTCATTGAGGACGTCTATCGCGGACTGACGGCCATGAGCAGCGGGTTTGCGTCGGTGCGGGACCGGGACGGCTTATGCCAGTATCATCAAATTTATCTGTCGGCGCGGGACAGCTGTCCACGCTTTGCGGCGCGTAAGGACGATAGGGTGGGTGGGTATAATGATTAGGGTTAGGAATTATTATCGGGCATCTTACGCTCAGCGGGCCACTGCTGCTGTCTGTCATACCCTGTGAACTCGAGCATCCATCCGGGATACTCCGGAGGCAGCTTGCTGACGGCGTCCAGTTGTTTGAGTTCGTCCGGGGTGAAGGTAACGTCCACAGATTTTAAATTGTCCTCCAGCTGCTCCATCTTATTGGCTCCGATGATCACCGAGGTCACTACGGGCTGATGCAGCAGCCAGGCCAGCGCCAGCCGCGCGATCGACGCTCCTTTGGCCTTGGCCATTGGTTCCAGCGCATCGATGATGTTATATCCCCGTTCTTTATCCACGGGCGGGAAATCGAAAGCCGTACGCCGCGTTCCTTCCGTGGGCGTGCTATCGCGCCGGAACTTGCCGCTTAAGAAACCACCTGCGAGCGGACTCCATACCATCAGTCCTGTCTTCTGATCCAACAGCAATGGTACAATTTCCCGCTCCAGGTCCCTATTGGCAATAGTATAGAGCGCCTGCAGCGACACAAATGGCGCCACCCGGTTATAATGGGCAAAATCCAATGCCTGCGCCAGCTGCCAAGAGGTGAGATTACTCGCGCCGATATATCGCACCTTGCCGCTCTTTACGAGATCATCCAAGGCCCACAAGGTTTCCTGCCAGGGGGTCAATGGGTCGAAACTGTGGATCTGGTAGAGGTCGATG
>PMUF01000227.1 GCA_003167015.1 Chitinophagaceae bacterium
GATACGACGACTACCTACCAGACGATCGATGGGTTCGGCTATTGTCTGACAGGCGGGAGCGCGCAGCTGATCTATGGGTTGCCACAGCCACAACGGGCGGCGCTGGAGCAGGAATTGTTTGGAACGGACAGCAACAATATCGGTGTCAGCTATCTGCGACTGACCATCGGGGCTTCCGATATGAGCGCCCGGGTATTCTCCTACGACGACAATGCTTCGCCCTCCCAGCCCGACACAACCCTGGCCAATTTCACGTTGTCGGACGACAATTTGTACCTGGTGCCCTTACTGAAGGAAATCCTGGCGATCAACCCTACCATCAAGCTGTTGGGCTGTCCATGGTCGCCTCCGGCCTGGATGAAGGACAACGACAACGCCGCGGCCGGCTCCCTGTTGCCCCAATACTATCCCGTCTATGCGCAATATTTTGTGAAATATATCCAGGCGATGAAGGCCAACGGAATTCCTATAGACGCCATTACGCCGCAGAACGAGCCTTTGAATGCCAATAACAACCCCAGTAATGTCATGCAGGATACGGCAGAAGACATCTTTGTTCGTGACTACCTCGGCCCTGCTTTTCAGGCGGCGGGCATCACCACCAAGATCATCGTCTGGGATCATAACTGCGATGTNNAAGAATGTTTATTTTACCGAACAATATGTGGCTGGTCCCGGCGATTTTCAGTCCGACCTGGATTGGGCCCTCCTGAACCTGGTCATCGGTGCGCCCCGGAACTGGAGCCGGAATGTATTGGAATGGAATCTCGCGGCGGATCAGAATTACGGCCCCCATACGACGGGGGGCTGCAGCGATTGCATGGGCGCTTATACGATAAACGGTACGACTGTCACTAAAAATACTTCTTATTATATCATTGCGCATGCGTCCAAGTTTGTGCGGCCCGGATCGATCCGGGTGTCTTCCAACATCTCCGGTAATCTGCAGAATGTGGCATTCGTGACGCCGACAGGGCAGAAGGTGTTGATTGTGCTGAATAACCAGGCCAGTTCGGCGACTTTCACAGTACAATTCAATGGAAAGAATTTTTCGACGACCATGAATGGGTATGCGGTGGCCACTTTTGTGTGGTCGTAGTCGTACCTTTGCGGCCATGACGAAGGTATACCTGAACAAGAAGATCAGCCGCCGGGTGGAGAGCGGTCATCCGTGGATATTTGCCAATGAAGCCGGAGCCATCGAAGGCAGCGCGGAGGGGGGTGAGACCGTTGAAGTATTTACCCATGATAAAAAATTCGTAGGGCGCGGTTATATCAATCCCAAGTCCCAGATCCTGGTCCGGCTATTGACCAGGGACCGGGCAGAGACCATCGATGAAGCCTTTTTTAGACGCCGGCTCCAGCAGGCGTGGGAGTACAGGCAACGGATAGGCTATACTGAAAATTGCCGGCTGGTGTTTGGCGAGGCGGATGATCTGCCGGCGTTGATCATCGACAAATTCAACGACTATTTTGTTATACAGACGCTGGCATTGGGCATCGACCGATGGAAGCCGGCTATTGTCGCCGCGCTGGAAGAGATCTTCCGGCCGAAGGGCATATATGAGCGGAACGACGTTCCCGTCAGGGAATTGGAGGGGCTGCCGCTGCAAAAGGGGTTCTTATCTGCGCCGTTCGGTACGCAGATCATCATTAACGAAAACGGGCTGCGGATGCAGGTGGACCTTGAGAATGGGCAGAAGACAGGGTATTTCCTGGACCAGCATGATAACCGGCGGGCGATCCGGCATATTGTCAAGGGGGCGGATGTGCTGGGCGCGTTTTGTTACACAGGCAGTTTTGAAACGCATGCCGGCTATTATGGTGCAAAGTCCGTTCTGGGGCTGGATATCTCGGAGAATGCCGTTGCGCAGGCGAGGCATAATGCGGAACTGAATGGCCTGTCGGGCATTTGCCGGTACGAGGCGGTCAATGCCTTCGATGTATTGAAGCAATGGAGCAAGGAAGGAAGGCAGTATGATGTAGTGATGCTGGACCCGCCGGCGTTCACCAAGAGCCGGGAGACGATCCAGAAAGCCATTACTGGCTATAAAGAGATCAACCTGCGGGGAATGAAACTGGTGAAGAAAGGAGGTTTCCTGGTGACCTCATCGTGTACGAACCTTGTGCAGCCCGAACTTTTCCTGGAGACGATTCAGCTGGCGGCGAAGGATGCACGGAGGAGGTTAAGGCAGGTGACTTTTCGGGCGCAGGCCAGTGACCATCCGATCGTGCAGGGATGGGAAAACACGAACTATCTCAAGTTTTTGATCATGCAGGTATTGTAGGGGGGATGTGCCGGGGCTATTATTTCCGGGCCTTACTTATTGACCTGGAAGATGCCGGTGTCGGTGACACGTCCCGACTGGTCTTTTAGCTGAAAGGTATAGAGCCCGCGGGGGAGATCGCTGAGATTGACGGTATTGTGATCGGAAAGGTCGGCAACATTCTTGACCTGTTTACCTATAAAGCTATAAATCTGTAAGGTGTAAACTTGATTCGATTCTCTTTCCAGGTCAAAATTGATGAAGGAAACCGCGGGATTGGGATAGTATTTTTTGACCACTTTATGGTCCGTATCAGGCATAGGACCTCTTGCCTGGCTTTTGGCCTGGGTGGACATCAGTAGAATAATGGATAATAGAATGTAAAAATTCCTCATTGGCGGACATCATTTACACAGTTGTCCAAAATAATTGTTTTCAATCAAATTTACAAAAAAGCTGCTTAATAAAATGATAAAGTTTTGGCCCGATTGCGGGCCATTGTTTTATTAAATAATTGATTTTCAACTAGTTGAGTTCTGACAGTGTTTTTTGAATAGCAGTAAAATCCGGAAGATCGGTTGCGGCTTCGAGGACTTCAGCATAGCGGACGACGCCTTGTTTGTCCAAAACGAAGGCCGAGCGTTTGGAAACGCCATGCATATCGAAGACAAAATTGTCATATATGGAGCCATAGGCGGCCGAGGTCGTCTTGTTGAAATCGCTCAGCAGTGGAAAATTGAGGTGCTGTTCTTCTTTGAATTTGGCCAGGGTAAAGATGGAGTCGACGCTGATACCGAAGACCTGGGCATTGGCCTGATTATAAAGGGCGATATTGTCACGGGTACTGCACAGTTCTTTGGTGCAGGTGCCGGTGAAGGCCTGAGGATAGAACAGGAGAAGGACGTTTTTCCCTTTATAATCGCTGAGCGATACTTTTTGTTTATCGGAATCATATAGGGTAAAGTCGGGCGCCTGCTGGCCGATCTTGATGACAGGATTGCTCATATTGATTTTTTAGGCTGTAAAAGTAAGGAAGATTGGCTAGAACTTGGGGCAGAGGTACCGGGGATTTTCATGTTCCAGGAATCCGATATAAGAAAGGGAGAGTTCGAATCCCCCCACGCCCTGGGTTGCTGCTGATAATTGTGAAATATTGGCATCATAGCTCATGCCGACGGTGAAAGAATTCATTTCCAGCTTGATCACGGGGATGATAGCGTCTCCCAGCCGGATATAGGCGCCCAGGTTGAAGACGTAGGGTGTTTTTTCGGTATCGTCGCCCAGTTTGTAGGAAACCATCACCCCGCCGATGGTCTCGACTGCTGAGCCCTGTTGGGAGTGGTCTGCCTCGATACTGAACCAGGTATAGTCGTTGATGATTGCTTTGACGCCGGCTGAAAAGACCACTTTGGGGTCCAGTTCGACGGCGGGGTTCTGGTAGAAAGAATTTTTTGGCCGGTTAAGGTGATAGTAAGAAGCGCCCACGTACATGGTATTTTTGTAATCGGCGCCGAAAGCAGTATTAAAGCTGATTCCCAGGGCTCCGTCCAGGTAGTGGACATTAGGGGAAAGGATCGTCTCACCGTTAGGGAGGGCGGGGTCATAGGCAGTCCCGTTGTATTGGCTATTGGTAGTGACTTTAGAAAGGTCGAGCGTCTTACTGACCAGGCCGCCCATAAAGCCCAGGGCGAGGTACATCGGTTTGTCGTTGCTGAGGGATTTGTGATAATTGAGGGCAGGCATCAGTTCGGTGGTATTGAGGGCTGCGGTCCCAGCCTGGTCATAGAGGATTTCCATCCCGGTCGTGAGGAAATCGTTGCCTTTTCCCACGGGCCATTTATATTCTCCGCTGAGTGAACCGGTGCGGTAGGCGTTATTGATGCTGTTCCATTGGTCGCGGAAGATAGTCTGAACGCGGTAATCGCCGGTGAAGACGCCTGCCAGGGCCGGATTCCGGAGGAGAGGCGCCTCGTAGAACTGTGAAAAATGGATATCCTGGGCGCGGGCGGTGGCTCCGGTAAGGATAAGGGCGAGTATCCAAACTGAAAGCGAAACCTGTTTTTTATATTCATTCATAAGGCTCATTCAATTGGTTTTCAACGTACCAGGGTGATCGTGCCTTGCAGGGCGATGACCTGGGCGTTATTGCAAATCACTTCTACTATATATACATAAGCGTCCGAAGGCGCCGGGCGACCATTGAAAGTGCCGTCCCAGCCCATTGTTTCTGAGTTGGCCGGGAAGTTCTGCCGTTGAAAGACTAATTGTCCCCAGCGGTTGAAGACGCGCATCGACTGAATGTTATAGATCGATCTTCCTCTTGGATAGAAATAGTCGTTGACGCCATCGTTGTTAGGCGAGAAGGTATTAGGGATAAAATAATTCTCGTCACTGCAAACGGTCTTGATGAGGATCGAGGCAGTATCTGTGCAATTGTTGGAATCCGTCACTATTACGGAATATTGTTGGTCGAACTGGAGTGTAGCCGACGGGTTGGCGCAGTCGGCACAGCTGAGGTTAGTGGCCGGTGTCCAGGCCCATATTGTTACATCGCCGCTGTAGGTGAAGGGTATCGTTACGGGGACGCCGACGGGGGTATTGATGTCGGAGGGTCCTTTTATGGTTGGGAGGGCATTGATCGTAACGGATGCGGTGGCCGTATCGCTGCAGCCGAATGCGACGGATGCTATCAGGCTAACCTGGTAAGTTCCGCTCTGGTAATTTGTCTGTGGATTCCGGAGAGCGGAAGATTGTCCGTTGCCCAGGTTCCAGGCCCAGTTGACGCTATCAATATCGGGTGTGACGAGGTTACCCAGGAGTTGGATGAGTCCTGCGCAGAGATTTCCGGAGGTTGAAATCAGCGGATGCGGGGTCTGCCAGATGTGGATCGTATCGGTATAGCTCGCTGGGCAATTGTGTTGCGTAGTGACATTGAGCGTAGCCAGCAGGTTACCGGGCGTATTGTAAAAGTGAGAGGTGTCGAAGGGATTGGTCAGCGGTGGTGATTGGCTGGCCGAGGTACCGTCGCCGAAGTTGTAGGTCTTGCTGAGGATACCATCGTTAGTGATCGTGTAATCAGTGAATACTACCGTACCCGTATCACAGAATGCCTGTTGATTTACGTCAAAGAAAGGAACGGCTCCCAGCACGTCGATGTAGGGATTGCCGCCGGCGTTGCCGGCGAGTTGGACAATACAGCCGGTGGCATCCGTCAATTGGAGAAATGGCTGATAGGTATCAGGATCCCGATAGGTATGGGTGAATACTGAATCCTGGGAGCTGTCCACCTGACTGTCACCAAAGGTGAGGGTGAAGGTGGTATTACCCGGAGGGATGACTGTGAATTGAGCGACGACCGAATCACAGTTCGTGGTCGGGCTATAGGTAAAGATTGTCGTAGTGGCAGGATTCAGCAGGAGTACGCGGCGGGTAGCTGAGTCGAGGCAGCCGCCGGGTCCCTGAACGAAGAGCTTGGCGTAGAAGGTGTCATACGTATTGTAGAAGTGGGACGTGACGGCCAGCGTGGAGGAGGAGCCATCGCCGAATTCCCAGTAGAGGGAATCGTAGTATTGTGGTTGTGCCGTGAACATGGTTTCCAGGGGGTAGCAGATGGCGATGGTGTCAGCGATCTGGAAAGCGGCGATCGGGGCCTGGATACGGACCGGTTCGGTAGTGGTGTCGGTGCAGCCGTTGACGTCCGCGACGATGAGGGTGACCGTGTAGGTGCTATCGCCGGGCGGGAAGTTATGGGTAGAGCTGGCCGAGATGGGGGTCCCGTCGCCGAAGTTCCAGGTATCCGTTAGCGGGATATAACCTTCAGAAGAATCTATTAAAGTCAGCGGCTCACCGGGGCAATAGTACGCATATGGGTCTGAGAAGATAGCCTGGGGTTTGGTGATGTGAATGGGCGGGGCGGCATAAGTGGCGAAGCAGCCCAGGTTATCCACCACTTCGAGGTCGACAGTATAGGATCCGGTATCTGCATAGTCATGGGTTGTACCGGGTGTAGGCAGGCTGGCTTGTTTGCCGTCGCCGAAGACCCAGGTCCAGGAGGTGATGGTGGAGGCAACGGGAGGACCCGGGTATCCTGTCGAATGATCCGTGAAAGGGATGGGGCTATTAAGGCAGCCGGCGGCGGGGGCAGTAAAATTTGCGGTGGGGCTGGTGACCTGGATAGTGGCGGGGGGTGAGGAGTAGTAGGTGCAGCCATTGATATCCGGTTCCATCAGCTGAACGGAGTATGCTCCATTGGCAGACTCGTTGAAATTGAAGCTATCGCCCCCCGGGTTAGATGTTCCGTTCACTATCCAAATATATTTGACGACGACTCCCGCACCATAAGGAAGAGACACGGATGTTTCGGTGAGGGCATCATTCGTATTAGCACAGGCGGGATTAACCTGAATCGTGAAAGAGGGGGTGATATTGGCGATGGTGATCTGCTTGGTGACCGTGTTGGTACATCCATCATCGGTGATCGTCAGGGTGACCGGAAATGTGCCATAACTGCCATAGACGTGTGGTGGGAGCGCTGGAGGACGGCCTGCCGGCGAATTAACAGTGACCGGAGGAGTGCCATCCCCAAAGTTCCAGATATATGTCATGGCGCCCCCGTCGACATACGAAGAATCTATGAAAGTAACGGATTCATTGTTGCTGACCGGGAGATTATTGGCTGCACAATTGACTACATAGCCAAAATTGGGGATGGGTGGGGTAACCGTGATGGTCTGTACGGCGTTGGTGGTGATGCAGCCGGCATTGTCCAGGTTCAGCGTGGCGGGGAAACTGCCGGTCTTTTTGTAAATATGGGTGACGTTATTACCAGTGTCGACCGGGGTTCCATCGCCGAAGTCCCAGACATATAAATAATTATCGGCGGGCGGATAAGGCGTGGTGAAGGTTACCGGTTGGTTGCCGCAGACGGGGTTAGGGGAAGCGGTATATGTGACCGGTGTTACCGGGGTGCCGACCTTGGCGGTGGTCGTCAGGGTAGTGGAGCATCCGCCGTTGGTCGTAATGGTCAGGCTGATAGTATAAGTGCCTGCGGTTGCATATGTAAAGCTTGGGGTAGCGGTATTGGTGCCCGAGGAACTGGTGGCAGCGGGGCTGGAGCTCCATGCATAAGCAGCTATGCCATCAAGGGCATTGACGGTGGCTGTGGGCTGGACAGCCGTATTGACGCATCCTTGTACCGTTGCCAGGGCGATCGTCGGGGCAGTGATCTGCACCAGGTTCGTCATGGTGGTCGTCGTACTCGTACAGCCGGTGGCGTTAGTGCCTGTCAAGGTGACTGTATAAGAACCTGCCGTTGTATAGGTGTGAGAGGGGCTTGGCTGGGTGGACGTGCTGCCATCACCAAAATTCCAGGCGTAGGTGGTGAGGTGAGGCGTTGTCTGGTCCGTAAACTGCACTGCCAGCGGCGCCTTACAACCGATCGTTGGGGTAGCAGAAAATACCGGGGAAAAGGTTGTACCGATCGTGATCGTACTGGTCGTGGTGTTGGTACACGTAGGAGAAGTACTGGTGAGCGTCACGGTGTAGGTGCCGGGGGTCGTATAGGTATGGGAAGGGTTTTGCCGGGTGGAAGTGCCGCCATCCCCGAAGGTCCAGGAGGAGGAAGTGGGTGTTGGCGTGGAAATATTGGAAAAGGCGACGGGTGTATTGAGGCAGCCGGCCGCAGGTCCTTTGATAGCGACGGTGGCGGGAACGATGGGCACTGTCTGGGTGAAGGTCCCGGTGCAGCCCAGGCTGCTGGTGACAGCCAGGGTGACGCTATTGCTGCCGGCGGCGGGGTAGGATATATTGGCAGGGCTGGTGTCGGTAGAGGCGGCCGGGGTAGCGCCGTTAAAGCTCCAGTTATATGTCAGATTGCCGGGCCCGGCGGTGTGGTTGGTAAAATCCAGCAAGTAAGGCGCCGTGCAGGAGGTGGACACCTGGTTCCAGGTAAATTGAGGTTGTATGCCCTGGATCACCCGGATATAGCGGGTAATGGCCGAGCCGGTCGAACATCCGGCGGAGTTGGTGACCGTTAGGCCTACGTTGTAATAGCCGGTCTGTGTAAAGATATGGGAAGGGTTAGCCTGGTTGCTGGTAGACCCGTCCCCGAAGGTCCAGTTGTAGGAGACAATGGAACCTTGCCCCGGCTGGGCATTACTGGTGAACTGGATATTGGCGGGAGCGCAGGCCAGGGTTAGATTGGCGCTGAAAGTGAACGTCGGCGAGGGGAAGACCGTAATGTAATTCGTCATGCGGACAGCATTTGCTCCGCTGGCATTTTTGACGATCAGGGTAACGCCATAGCTACCCGGCACTGAATAGGTGGCATCCGGATTCTGGTTGGAAGAGGTTGACCCATTGCCGAAATCCCATTCCCAGGAAGTCGGGTTATTGGTGGATTGATCCTTAAAGGCCACGCCCAAGGGAGCGCATCCCTGCGTAACATTAGCAGTAAAAGCAGCAACCGGGGCCTGTGCATGCATTGCCGTCCCGATCAGGCAAAGGAGACCGGTCAGCAAAAATAGTTTTCTGTTCAACTTAGGGGCTTTAGATAACGATAAGTTGTTCCATTCAGTCAATGACTGATGGGCTATGGGATAGGAGATTAGCAGGGCCTTATACTAAGATAGACGGATCATTGTTTTTTCAACTGTAGGATATTGGAAGTATGACGGATCGTATCTGTACTCGTTGCGGAGACACTGTCTGTATAGCTGTCTGTAATTAGCCAGGTCTCGTTGAGGTTATTCAGAGGGGCAGCTGCTCCCGGAAAATCCGCCGTAATGGTCAGGGCCGAGATATCGACTGTCCAATCACCCTGCACTGAATCACTGTTATAAAGGGCAGTAACGGTATTATTGGTGGCAAATTTAAACAGATATCCCGAAAATGAGGCAGTTATATCGCTATCATTTTGTTCATATCCGCTGACATACCATAATCCGTCGGTTACATCGGACTCAATAGCCTTCTCTTCCTGCTTCTCAATGAACTTCTTGCAAGACAAAAAAAGTACCAGGAATGCCCCTAGTATAGGATAAAATCGCGGCATGGTCTGAATTTATATCAAAAACTATATATGTTAACGTATTTATCCGATAAATAGTCTAAAAAATGCTGAATATTCAGTGGTTCGCCGGTTGCCGATTTGCATAACTGTTCGCTGGTATACCGTCTTCCATAGCAATGGATATGTGTCCGCAACCACCTCAGGAGGGGTTCCGAGTGGCCTTCCCTCAGGGCAGTCCCTATTGTAAGATCCTGTTTTTCAGCTGCTGAAAAGAATTGAGCCGCATAAAAACTGCCCAGACTATAGGTGGGGAAATACCCAAAGCTGCCATGGCTCCAATGCACGTCCTGGAGGCAGCCTCTTTTGTCATCAGGAACGGTCACTCCGAGCCAGGCGGCGTATTTATCTTTCCACCAGGTGGGAATGTCAGCTACTACCAGGGAGCCGTCCAGCAGGCTTTTTTCCAGCTGGTAACGGATCATCACATGAAAATGATAGGAAACTTCATCGGCTTCGGTTCGGATCAGGGATGGCGCGACCTTATTGATACCTTTGTAGAAGTGTTCGACCGAGACGCCTTTCAGCGGTTGGGGAAAGGTAGCCTGCAGGCGGGGGTAGATGGTTCGCCACCAGTCGAGGCTTCGTCCGACATTGTTCTCCCACAGCCTGGACTGTGATTCGTGGATGCTTAGGGAGGCATATTCTCCCAGGGGTAGGCCATAATATTCAATCGGCAGGCCTTGTTCGTAGAGGGCATGGCCGGTTTCGTGAATACAGCTGAATGTCATATGACTGAAATCCCTCTCATCGACGCGGGTAGTGATCCTGACGTCGCGGGCGTTAAAGCTGGTGGTGAAAGGATGTTCGGAGAGGTCCTGTCTGCCGGCGTCAAAATCGAATCCCATCTGGCGGATGAGCCCCATGCCGAAATCCCATTGTGGTTGACGGGGGTAATCGCCACGCAGGAAGCTATCGTCGACGGGGGGCCGGGCTGCGATCTTATCGAGCAGGTCTTTCAGCGGGCCCCGGACGGAGGCAAAGACTTTGTCCAGTAGCGCGATGGTGCAACCTTTCTCAAAGTTATCCAGCAGGGCATTGTACGGGTGTTGTTCATATCCGGCTAATTCCGCCTCTTCTTTTTTCAGACCGACCATTGCGCTGAGGTCATTTTCGAACAGGGAAAAGGAGTTGGCGGTACGGGCCTGTAGCCAACTGTGGAAACTGCGGGAGCTGGTCTCGCTAAGCCGCCGGATGAATGCAGGGCTAAATTTTTTCTGTTTGTTATAATCTTCGAGACTAAGCTCTGCGTTGCGGTGCTGATCTTCGGGCAGGTCCCCGCGCTGGTGCAGCTCCTGCAGCAGATCGCCAAGCCTGGCAGTGGTGAACCATTCGTGTGCAATCTCCGACAGGGTGGCGAGTTGCCGACCCCGGTATTCCGCTCCTTTAGGGGGAAGATAGGTCTCCTGATCCCATTCGAGTACTGCCGCTGCATATTTGACATCAGCGATTTTTCTCATTCGATCGACGTACTCTGTATAAAGGTCTTTTGTAGATTTTGTTAAAACCATTTTAACATTTTTTAATCCCGAAAATTCTAAAACATTCCGAAATTATATGCATTTTAGACACTTTTTCCTGATTGTGTTGAATAATTTCGCTGTATGAACAAATACCGTTGCTATTTTCCGATAGTTCTGTTCCTTTTTCCTTTGTTCGTGAATGCGCAGAAGCTGGATTCCATGCTGAATATTTATGCGAATGCTTATCCGCAAGAGAAGATCCATGTTCAAATGGACAAAAAGATCTATCATGCGGGGGAGACTGTCTGGTTCAAGGCTTATATCTTCTCCGGGGCTGATCCTTCGCTTCTCAGCAGAAATTTTTATGCGGAGTTGTCCGATCCTTCGGGGGCGATATTGCAAAGAAAGGTATATCCCATCTCAGAATCGAGTACGGCCGGAAGTTTCGACCTGCCTAAAAAGATCGATAGCAGGCATCTTCACTTCAGGGCTTATACGACCTGGATGACTAATTTCGATACCGCTTTCTATTTTGAAAAAGACATCCACATCTTTGGCAAAGATGATTCTGCCGGTATAGTAACTCTGGTGCCCCGGGAGGCGAAGATCCAGTTTTTCCCGGAGGGGGGCGACTTGATAGCGGGGGTGGAAAACATGGTGGCGTTTAAGGCCAACGATCAGTTTGGCCTGCCGGTACCGGTAAAAGGAGTGATACAGGATCACACAGGGAAGGAGTTGCTGATGTTCGAGTCTGTCCATGATGGTATGGGTAAGTTCCTGCTGACGCCGGACCCGGGAGATTCGTTGGTGGCGGTATGGAAGGATGAGGGGGGTATCGAGCATCGTACGGGCCTGCCGGCGGCCAGGACGACCGGCGTGGTGCTGCGGGCGATACCGGGCAACCAGAAAGTTTTGTTTTCCGTGGCGCGATCGACGGAGGGAGGTACGGAGCTCAAGCGGCTGACCATCATAGCGCACATGCATCAGCACCTGGTATACAAGGCCAGGATCAATCTCGACGAAAACTTTATGAGCGGGGGCACGATCCCGACCAGTCAGTTACCCAGCGGCGTCCTGCAGCTTACGGTCTTCAACGGAGACATGATACCTGTGGCCGAGCGGGTCGTCTTTGTCAACAATCATGAATACCTATTCGATCCGGAAATAGCGGTCCAGATCAAGGGTGTGACCAAAAGGGGGAAGAACAGCCTGGTCATCGACGTACCGGACACCCTGCGGTCTAATTTATCCCTGGCCGTGACCGATGCAACGGCTGACGGGGAATTTCCCGACGATGACAATATAGTGTCGCGGCTGCTGCTGACGGGAGAAGTCCGCGGCTATGTACATGATCCTTATTATTATTTTGCGAGTTCGGCCGACAGCCTGATCAATAAGCTGGATCTGGTGATGATGACGCATGGCTGGCGCCGGATCAAATGGGATGCGCTTGTCCGCGGGCAGGTGCCTGTCATTAAAAATCCTGAGCAGAATTTTCTTTCTCTGAAAGTGGATGTATTGGGAGTAGATGCATATAAGATCGCGCAGGATGAATCCCTGAATGTGATCCTGCGACGAAAGGATTCCAGCACGCAGATGCTGTCGATTCCCCATATAGCCGGGTCGAAGTTTGGCGTAACGGGGCTGGTGTTCTTCGACACGGCCAGGGCTTTTTATATGTTCAATGTCAATCATGGCCTGGCAGACCAGGCTGCTGTGACCTTCAATACGGGACTGATAAAAGGCGCCCGTGCCGCCAAACCTTTATTCACTGCGTTCGAAGGTTGGACTGCCGAGGATTCTGCCTACCTGCGGCGGAACCGGTTCATTTCCCAGGAGATCGTCCGGGTCAAACCGGTGGATGACCAGAAGGTCAAGACGCTGGTTGCTGCCACGGTTATCGCGAAGGAGAAGACACCAGCGCAGAAGCTGGAAGAGCGGTATGCCTCGGGAATGTTCAGTGGCGGTGATGCGTATACTTTCGATCTGGTCGACGACCCGCTGGCATCTGCCATGATGGACATCTTCCAATATCTGCAGGGCAAGGTGGCCGGCTTGCAGATTACGACAGGCAGCGGGCCGGGAGGCCTTCCCAGCCTGAGCTGGCGGGGTGGTAAACCCGACCTGTACCTGAATGAAATGCAAGTCGATGCTTCGCAGCTGCAGAACACTCCGGTGACTGACATTGCGATGGTCAAGGTATTCCGGCCGGGGTCAGGAGTAGGCTTTGGCGGCGGGGCAGGAGGGACTATCGCCGTTTACACGAAGAGAGGTGGTGATAATAATACGACCGACCCTAGTTTCAAAGGGCTGCCGCGGGCCCTTTTGGTAGGCTATTCGGCGCCCAAGGAATTTTATACGCCGAATTACCTGGAAAATTCTGCATTGAACGAAGCCGAAGATTTGCGGACGACCTTATACTGGAAGCCTTATGTGCTGACCGACAAGGATAATAAGCGAGTAAACATCGACTTCTTCAACAACGATATTTCCAAAAAATTGCGAATCGTACTGGAAGGGTTCAATGAGGACGGTAAACTGACGCATATCGAACAGATCATTCAGTAGAAATACACTGCGGGGCTTTGCCATGCTAATTTCAGACATCGTCGGCCATCTTGAATTGCTTGCCCCTCCGGCTTACCAGGAGTCTTATGACAATGCGGGCCTGTTGACAGGCAGCGGTGCCTGGGAATGCACGGGCGTGCTGACTACCCTGGATGTTACGGAAGATGTGGTGAAGGAGGCTGTTGTCCGGCAGTGCAATCTGATCGTGGCGCACCATCCCATCGTCTTCGGTGGCCTGAAAAAGATCACCGGCAAAAATTATGTCGAACGGACGGTCATTGCGGCCATCAAAAAGGATATTGCCATTTATGCCATCCATACCAACCTGGACAATATGGTAGAGGAGGGGGTGAATGGGCGGATAGCGGATAAATTGGGTTTGGGGGAGCGGCAGGTATTGCTGGCCAGGGAGTCCACTTTGCAGAAACTGTATTGTTTCGTCCCCGTTGATCATTTGGAGGCTGTCCGGTCGGCTATTTTTGCCGCCGGCGCCGGTCATATCGGCGGCTATAGTGAATGTAGCTATAGTGTGGAAGGTTTCGGGACGTTCAGGGGTGGAAAAGGGACCCGACCATTTGTTGGCCAGCCGGGTGTCCGGCATACCGAAAAAGAAGCCCGGTTAGAAGTCATTTTGCCGGCCTATCTCAGCCGGCCGGTCGTGCAGGCGATGACGGCTGCCCATCCCTATGAGGAGGTGGCCTATGACCTCGTGCCGCTGGCCAACACGCATTCCGGCGTTGGGGCAGGTTTGGTGGGCGAATTGCCGGAACCCGTGGAAGAGAAAGTTTTTTTAGGGATGCTCTGCGAAAAATTCGGGTTATCCGTGGTCCGTCATACCCAACTGACCGGTCGGCCGGTCAAAAGGGTAGCTATTTGCGGGGGAGCAGGTAGTTTTCTCATTTCCAATGCTTTAGCTTCCGGGGCAAACATTTATATCACCTCAGATGTTAAATATCATGAGTTTTTCGATGCAAATGACCGGCTGGTCATAGCCGACATCGGCCATTTCGAGAGTGAGCAATTCACTACAGACCTGCTGTTTGACAATTTGCGGGAAAAATTTCGTAATTTCGCGGTCCTTAAATCGGATGTCAAAACCAATCCGGTTCATTACTATACCGGTGCTATGGAAAGCGGCCCGGCAGAAGGTAGACTTTAAAACGTTAAATTAAATTATGTCAAACGTAAAAGAATTCTCTGTTGAGGAAAAGCTCACATCTTTAGTGACCCTCCAAAAAATCGAATCGAAGTTAGACGAATATAAAATCCTGAAGGGCGAGTTGCCGATGGAGGTAAGTGATCTGGAGGATGAGATCCATGGCCTGCATTCCCGTCAGACCCGTGTGGAAGAGGAAATCAACGGGATCCAGGAATTCATCAATCAGAAGAAGGAAGCCATTAAGGAAGCCGATGCACTGATCAAGAAATATGACAAGCAAAGTCAGAATGTAAAGAACAGCCGCGAGTTCGAAGCCATCAATAAGGAGATCGAGATGCAGCAGCTGGAGGTGAAACTGGCAGAAAAGCATATCAAGGATGCGAATGAAGAGATTGCCGAGAAAGTGCAATTGCTGGAAAAGGCAAAGAAGAATATTGGGGCCAAGGAATCTGTGCTGAAGAATAAAAAAGACGAACTGGACAAGATCATTGCCACGACGGAAAAGGAAGAGAAGCATTTTACTAAATTATCTTCCGAGGCCCGGGAAAAAGTCGAGCCCCGGATATTACATTCTTACGATCGGATCCGCGGTAATTATCGCAACGGTCTGGCGGTAGTGCCGGTCCTTCGGGATGCCTGCGGCGGTTGTTTTAATGCCATTCCTCCTCAGCGGCAGAGTGAGATCCGCCAGCGCAAGAAGATCATCGTATGTGAGAACTGCGGCCGGATCCTGGTGGACAATGAGCTGAACGATGCCATTGAAGTGAAGTAACGGACCATGTCAGCGCCTGCTGTATTGGTGGTCAGCCTTTTGTTTGCTGTCCCGGTGTTCGGGCAAAAGCATTTTGATTTTAATGACAATTGCCGTCAGGCTTACCGGGAGATCATCCAATTGCGACTGGATGAAGGGGGCCGGTTGTTGGCGGCGGAAAAGAAGAGGGATCCGGATAACCTGATCCCTATCTTCCTGGATAACTATATCGATTTTTTTCAGCTGTTCTTTAATGAAGATCCTGCGGAATATCAGGCCAGCAAGGGCCGGTTGGAGCAGCGGATCGCGAGCATGGCCGAGGGACCTGAATCCTCTCCCTTCAACCTGTTTACCCGCTCAGTCATTCATTTCCAATGGGCGGCTATCCAAATCAAATTCGGTGATAACTGGGATGCCGGCTGGGACTTCCGCCGTTCATCCCTGCAAAGTAAGGAATGCGCGAAAAAGTTTCCCGGTTTCGGTCCGGCCACCATGCTGAGCGGGACGATGCAGGTAGTGGCAGGCACTATCCCTGATGGTTATAAATGGCTGAGCAGTCTATTGGGTATCAGGGGCAGCGTCAGCGGCGGCATGCAGGTGCTGGATCATTTCCTGTCTTCGGACGATCCCTGGGCGGAACTCTTCCGGGACGAGACGACCTTCTATTATCTTTATCTGCAATTCTATATTCAGAACAAACGGGAAGAGGTGTTTAGCTTTATCAGGCAGCATAAGCTGGATGTCAGGAACAACTATCTCTATGCATACCTGTATGCTAATCTTTGCATCAACGATCAGCAGTCATCTCTTGCGGAGAAGATTATTGCGGGGCGCAGTCACTCACCCGGTTACCTGGATATGCCGGTATGGGACCTGGAAATGGGTTATGCCAGCCTGAATCACCTGGAGCCGGGGACGGTTCTTTATCTTGAAAGATTTCTCCATCGGTTCAAAGGGCGGTTCTACGTCAAAGATGCCCTGGAGAAGCTGAGCTGGTATTATTACCTGAAGGGTGATCAGGCGAAAGCAGATTCGTTGCGGGGACTGGTAACACAAAAAGGAACGGCGGAGTCAGATGCCGACCGGCAGGCTCTGAAGGATGCGCGCAGCGGGAAATGGCCCGATAAAACCCTGCTGGAATCGCGGTTGCTGAGTGACGGCGGTTATTTTGAAGAAGCGTTGTCGGCCCTGAAGGGCGTCAGCACGTCCAGCTTTGCCCGGCCTGAGGAGAAATGTGAACTGGCTTACCGTCTCGGGCGAATTTATGATGGGCTGGGTCGGGGAGATGAGGCTATCAGTGCCTATCTGACCACGATCAAGACGGGGGAATACCTGAAGGAATATTATGCGGCAAGGGCAGCGTTACAGGTAGGGTATATCTATGAGCAAAGAGGTGACTGCAGTCAGGCGATGGCCTATTTTCAGAAATGTCTTTCGCTGAAGGATCATGAATATAAGAACTCCCTGGATCAGAGGGCAAAAGCGGGGGTAGCCCGTTGCAAGGGTGAATAGGCGGGCTGGGCGCGACTGTGCGAGCGGGCGGGCTTACTGTGGGAATTTTGTGTCTCCGGGAATGAGCGAATTACTTAATTTGCCGTTTAATGATACAGCAGATCCATATACAGAACTATGCCATCATCGATGAATTAAGCATCGATTTTTCGGCGCGGATGAATGCTATCACAGGGGAGACGGGGGCCGGTAAATCTATCCTGATGGGAGCGTTATCCCTCATACTGGGAGATCGGGCCGATACGGCCGTGCTGCTTCAGCGGGAAAAAAAATGTGTCGTAGAGGGCACTTTTACGATGGGCGGAAAGAAAGAGGCGCTGGCTTTTTTCAAGGCCAATGACCTGGATGCCGAAGAGGAGATAGTGATCCGGCGGGAGATAGCGCCCAATGGCAAGTCACGGGCTTTTGTCAATGATACGCCCGTGAACCTGGAGCAATTAAGGAAATTAAGCACTATGCTGGTAGACCTGCACCGGCAGTTCGACACGCTGGAATTGGGCGAGTCGGATTTTCAGCGCGAGGTGCTGGATGCCCTGGCGGGCCACGGGACTGTCCTGGAAGAATACCGGGCTGTTTACCGTTCATGGCAAGGGGCGACCAGGGAATTGGCGACGCTGCAGGCACAGAAGGCGCAATTCGACAAAGAGCTGGACTACAATAAATTTCTTTTTGACGAACTCAACGAGGCGGGATTGCGGGAGCAGGAGTTAGAGGAACTGGACCAGGAGTTGAAATTGTTGAACAATTCCGAGGGGATCAAAACGGCTTTATCCCGGGTATACCATGATCTTAGGGAAGGTGAGCATCCGTTGGTGCAGCAATTGAAATCTCTGCAACATTCCCTGCAGACGTATTCGGCGTATCATCCGGCGTTGACGGGCCTGGCTGAGCGCATAGCCTCGGCGCAGATCGAGCTGCAGGATATTGCCGGGGAAGTGGAGAGCATCAATGATGCCGTGAACTATGATCCCCGGAGGATCGAGCAGATCAATGAACGACTGTCCATTGGTTACAAACTGATGAAGAAGCATGGCGTTAGCACTACCGGAGAATTGCTGACGCTTCAACGTCAGCTGGAAGATAAATTGCAGGACAGGCTGCAGGCGGAGGAGAGCATTGCCGTGGGGGAAAAAGAGGTTGCCCGGTTGTTGCAGGAGATGAAAAAGAAGGCCGCTGCCTTGTCGAAGGGCCGCCAGGCACAGACGGGGCTGTTGGAAGAGCAGGTGAACCGGTTGCTGAAACAGGTGGGGATGCCCAATGCCCGGCTGAAAGTTCAAGTGCAGGCGGCGGAGCCGGGCCTTTTCGGAATGGATGCTATTGAATTTCTGTTCGATGCGAATTAGAGCAACCGGTATGAGCCGGTCAGGAAAGTAGCTTCAGGCGGCGAACTGAGCCGACTGATGTTATGCATCAAATCACTGGTGGCCGAATCGATCGATCTGGCTACGCTGATCTTCGATGAGATCGATACGGGGATTTCCGGCGAGGCTGCCCGGCAGGTAGGGATCATCCTGAAGAGCCTGTCGAAGAAGCGGCAGGTCATCTGTATCACTCACCAGCCACAGATTGCCGGTAAGGCGGATGCTCACTATTTCGTTTATAAGGAAGTTAAAGGAGAAGCCATCAAGACCCGGATACGCCTGCTGGACCAGGATGAGCGGATAACCGCTATCGCCAGGATGCTAAGCGGGGAGAAGCCTACGGCAGCGGCGCTAGAGAATGCAAGGGAAATGGTGACATCGTGAAACTTCGTAGCCTGCTGATATTGCTGATCATTGCGCTGGCGCTGATCCCGGTTTATTACTTCAACCGGTGGTTGCAGCGTGTCCTTCGGCCGAAGGAGTCAGCCGGCCGGTTTTTTCTTTTCCTCTTTGTGAATTTTTTGATGATCGTCGTATATACCGTTCTCATAGTCGGGGTGGTACTACGGGTGATTCCGCATTGATTATTCACATATATTTGGCATCAATTTCAAGATCATATAAAATTCAATCTATGGCATACAACCTTTTAAAAGGGAAGAAAGGAATCATTTTCGGTGCGCTGGACGAGAAATCCATTGCGTGGCGTACAGCTTTGAGGTGTCATGAGGAAGGTGCGCAGCTGGTATTGACGAATGCTCCTGTAGCGCTCAGGATGGGGGAGATCAACAAACTGGCGGAGGCGGTGAATGCGCCGGTGATCGGAGCCGACGTAACGAATATGGACGATCTTAAGAAATTATTAGAAGAATCCGTCAAACATTTTGGCGGTGGAATCGACTTCATCCTGCATTCTGTCGGGATGAGCCTGAACGTCAGGAAGGGCAAGCATTATACAGAGATAGATTATGAATGGAATAAGAAGACCCTGGATATTTCGGCGATGTCTTTGCATCGCGTGTTGCGGACAGCCTGGGATCTTGATGCGTTGAATGAAGGGGCCAGCGTTGTTGCCCTGACCTATATAGCTGCACAGCGTGTTTTCCCTGATTATAATGAAATGGCCGATGCGAAGGCGCTGCTGGAAAATGTAACGCGGAGCTTTGGCTACTATTATGGGATGAAGAAAAAGGTGCGGATCAATACCGTGTCACAATCACCCACGCGGAC
>PMUF01000187.1 GCA_003167015.1 Chitinophagaceae bacterium
GGATACCGCTGCAGAATTGGTGATCGAAGTCCCCGTATGGTAAAATTCGGATAAATTATTCTTAACGGCAGAATAAGGCCGCGCAACCCCGTCATATTGAACGACCGGGTGGCCGTCCAGCAGAGAGCCATAACTGTCGGTCTGAGAATTGGGATTCGATGTCACCGGAGCGACACCCAGATCGCCAATACCGTATTGATATTGATAATCATGGAACCTCTTATATTCGATGCTTTCCAGCACTCCGTTGCTGCCGAGCTCGACCTGGGTTCCTCCCCCTTTCTTGGCGCCCTTGGTCGTGACCAGGATAGCGCCATTCGAAGCGCGTGAGCCATACAACGCCGCGGCCGTGCCGCCCTTCAGCACACTGATGGTCTCTATCTCATCAGGGTTGAGGCTTGAAATCCCATCCCCCTGGTCGGTGCCGGCCCACATACCGACGGAGCTAACTCCATTATTATTCGATCCGGTGGAAAAATTCAACTGGGTATTATCGATGGGAATACCATCGACTACGATCAGCGGCAGGTTACTTTGGGAAATAGACCCATTTCCCCGCAATGTAAGCCGGACGGAACCCGAAGCGCCTGTGGCGGTACTGGTCACATTCAGACCGGCTACCTTACCTTCCAGGGAATTGGCGACATTCGGCGATCTGGCCTCTGTCAAGTCTGAGCCTTTTACTTCGGTAACCGAATAGCTCACCGCTTTCTTTTCCTTCTTAATACCAAGAGCGGTAACGATGATCTCATCCAGTTGCCTGGACGAACGCGCCAGTACAATACTGAGGTCGGCGCCAGGAGTGGCCAGGACCTCTTTTTCAGTAAACCCAACATGGCTGATGACCAGCGTAGCCCCTGACGGAACGCTGATCACAAAAGCGCCATTATCATTGGTGCTTATTGCCTTACGGCCACCTTTTACAGTGACAACGGCGCCCGGCAATGGCGCGCCCGTCTCGTCCTTGACTTGCCCTTTTACTTCGACCTGGGCATAGACGCTGGCAGAAGACAATAGCAAGCAGAACGTTAATAGCCTGACAATCAAAAGTTTTCTTCTCATAAGCTTAAGCAATTTTTAAATCTGATTGAATAAAATAGCCATTCCTAAAAGGATTTAGCAATGTCGCCGAAAATATAAAATGAGGGGAGTAGAAAGTACTGGCGTACCATACACAAGCAATAGTTTAGTTAATAAAATGAGGATTCTATTCTGTAGTATAAATTTCTACACTTACCCGCACTTTAAATAGTACTATTTTATCAATTCCTTGGCGATTTAGCATTTAGCAGGTTTAGTTGTCATTGCGTGCCGGTCGTTTTTTCCAAATATTCGTTTACTTTAACTCATCTTAACGCCCGGGCAGGTTTCGGTTTACTAACAGCAACCAATATACGCAAATAAAGTCTTACATTGTCTAACGAAAAAAGCAGCCCCATATGAAAGATAGTCGAAGGTCATTCATCAAAAAAAGCACCGCACTCGCCTCTGCACTGACCGCCGGCGGATTGGCCGCTAAAGCCGCAGGGCTTGCCTTTCCTACCCACTCGCCCCAGACGCGCCCCATTCCTGCCCCGCCCGACCACAGCGCTGTCGCTTCTGATATCGGCCGCGCCCTCGCGCGTCCTCTTGCCCGGGACGCAGGCATGCAGATGTCTGAAGCCTATTTCGACGGATTCAACCAGCATAAGATCGCCCTTTGCAAACAAATGGACGTCCTGGGCGCGGTCGCAGGCATTAACCCGAAAATGATAGGCCTCAACGACGCCAAACCCTGGGAGCTACCAGTTATCCAGGCCGTCAAAAACGCCTGGGACAACGAAGGCCTGACCTTACGGGTCATCGAAGGTCCGCCTGCTCTGGGTGAAAAAACCAAATTGGGGCTCGAAGGCAGAGATGAAGAGATATCCAACTTCATCACTTTTATGCATAATATATCCAAAGCAGGCATCGATACCATCTGTTATAACTGGATGCCGGTGATCGGCTGGTACCGCACGGACAATGCAAAACGCGGCCGCGGCGGCGCCCTCGTCACCGCCTTCGATAACGATGCCATCAAAGATGCTCCGCCTACCCAATACGGCCAGGTGTCGAAAGAACAGCTCTGGAAGACCCTTGAATATTTTCTGAAAGCAGTGGTGCCGGAGGCCGAAAAGGCAGGCGTTAAATTGGCCATGCACCCCGACGACCCCCAGGTCGACCAGATCANNATGTGCCAGGGCAATTTTTCCCTCATGGGCGCCGATATCCCCGCCACGGTCCGCGACCTGGGCGCCCGCAAAGTCATCCACTTCGTCCATTTCCGGAATGTCAGGGGCGGCAAGTTCAAATTCGAAGAATGTTTTCATGACGAAGGCCAGATCGATATGTACGAGGCCATGAAGGCCTATTATGACATCGGCTTCAAAGGCCCGATCCGGCCGGATCATGTGCCCACTATGGCCGAAGACAGCAATAGCTTCCCCGGTTATAGTACGATCGGTGTGCTTTACGCCAACGGATATATCCGCGGCCTGATGGAATCCGTCAGCAAGCGTTAAATTTACATACACAAAAAAAAATCGCTTATGAACCGACCATCATTGCTCATCACACTTTTTCTTTTTAGTTGCCTCTTCACCCGCGCTCAACAGGTAGGATCTTCACCCGAATATATCAAGGCCCTGACGTCGCAATGGAAGGGCGAGCGCTTCCCCGACGGCCGGCCTAAAGTGCCCGACGAGCTCCTCGAACGGCTGAAAGATATTTCCAACGAAGATATCTGGGGCGTACTGCGCAACAAAGGCTATCAAAACCAGTTCGAAGGCGACTGGCAGATCATCAATCCCGACAGTGTCATGACGGGCCGTGTGGTGACGGCACAGTATATGCCCCTGCGCCCCGACCTGGCCGACCTCATCAAACAGCAAGGTAAGGCAGAAGGCCGCGGCCAGCAGGGCGGCACCAACTCCTGGCCGATCGATATCCTCCAGGACGGGGACGTCTATGTCGCCGACAGCTACGGCAAGATGGCCGACGGCACGCTGATCGGCGACAACCTGGGCAACTCGATCTATGCTCACTCCCACCGGGGCGTCATTTTCTACGGTTCAGCCAGGGACCCTCAGGGATTGAGCGAGATCAAAGGCTTCAACGCCTGGCTGAAGGGGACAGACCCCTCCTATATTCAACAGATGATGCTGACCTCGATCAACGCGCCGATCCGCGTCGGCCGGGCAACCGTCCTTCCCGGCGATGTCGTCCTGGCCAATAAATGGGGCGTCATCTTCATTCCCGCCTACCTCGTACAGGAGGTGGTGATCACTTCCGAAGTGACTGAGCTCCGGGATGAATTCGGTCACCAGCGTCTCCGCGAAAAAAAATACCTGACAGGCCAGATAGACAGCCAATGGACTGAAGATATCAAAAAGGACTTCCTCGACTGGCTGAACCACTATCCCGGTAAATTGCCGATGTCCAAACAAGAGCTCGACGATTATCTCAAAGAAAGAAATTATTAACGCGACCCGGGAAACGATCAACGCAACAAACGATTACCATATGTCACAACATTTTTCCGATAAAGGACGCCGCAGCTTCCTGAAAAAGACAGCCCTCGGCAGCATGGCCCTGGGCGGCCTCTTCAATTTATCTTTCGAAGACACGATCGCACAGACTACGGCCGGCGTCCGCAGGACATCGGCGCCATCGGACCTCAGGATCACCGACATGCGATATGCCGTCGTCCAGAATGTAGGCCGCACAGCTATCCTCCGCATCGATACCAACCAGGGGATCTATGGACTGGGAGAAGTGCGCGATGGCGCAGACGAACGCTATGCCCTGATGCTGAAAAGCCGCATCCTCGGCCAGAACCCCTGTAACGTCGAGATGATCTTCAAGATCATCCGCCAGTTCGGCGGCCCCAGCCGTCAGGCCGGCGGCGTCTGTGGCGTGGAGATGGCCCTGTGGGACCTGTGCGGCAAGGCCTATAATATCCCCTGCTGGCAGCTGCTGGGCGGCAGATACCGGGACAAGATCAGGCTGTACGCAGATACGCCGGAGGCCAAATCCCCGGCCGATCAGCAAAAGCTGATCAAGTTTCGGTTGGAAGACCAGGGCTATACCTGGCTTAAGATGGACATCGGAATCGAAGAGATCAAAGACATTCCCGGCACCCTGGTCAATGCAGACTTTTGGGGGCCGCGCCTGGCACAGTGGGAAGGCGGATATATGAGCTATGCTAACACCGAGCACCCCTTTACCCAGATCCAGATCACCGATAAGGGCTTTGAGGAAATGGCCAAAATAGTGGAAAACGTTCGCAGCATGGTAGGCTATGATATCCCGTTATCGACGGACCACTATGGCCATTTCGATCTCAACAACGGCATCCGCCTGGGAAAAGCGCTCGAAAAATACCGGTTGGCATGGATGGAGGACATCGTCTCCTGGGAATTGACAGATCAGTGGAAGTCTATCACCGACGCCCTGGACACTCCTACCCTCACGGGCGAGGACATTTACCTCCTGAAGAATTTCAAACCGCTGATAGATATCCATGCCATCGATATCATTCACCCGGATATCGCCACCTCCGGCGGCCTGCTGGAGACCAAGCGTATCGGCGACTATGCAGAAGAACATGGCATCGCCATGGCCATGCACCAGGCAGGTACCCCGGTCAGCTTCATGGCGAACGTGCATTGCGCCGCGGCCACCCAGAACTTCCTGGCGCTGGAACACCACTCGATCGATGTGCCGTGGTGGGAAAGCCTCGTGAAGACCACGGACGGGAGGGCCCTGATCACCAAAGGTTATGCTAACGTTCCCCTGTCTGCCCCGGGACTGGGCATCGAATTGAATGACGAAGTGGTCAAACAGCACCTGACGGCAAAGGATAAGTCCTATTTCGCTCCAACATCGGAATGGGACGATGTGCGGTCGCATGACAGGATATACAGTTGATAGCATGTATTAAAATAAGTAATGGGTGAAAAAGAACACTTTTGGCCAGGCAACGATTATTATAGGTCTGTTATGCCTGCTCTCATTTATCATTATCTCGCTGTTCGGTCAGATCGACCGCGGCGGTCCCGTCCTCATCGGTTGCTTCCTGGTTCTGTCCATCGGTTCGCGGGGATACCCCCGTTTCAAAGGCTTCGCCTATACGCTGATCATCTTCGCCGCCGTGACGACCTCGCTGTATTTCCCGGAATACTTCCTGGAAGTCAACGGATATAAGCTGGCCGGGCTGATCACCCCGCTGCTGCAGATCATCATGTTCGGTATGGGGACTTCCATGAGCCTGCGGGATTTCGCGGGTGTCGCCCGTACCCCGAAAGGAGTGTTCATCGGAGTATTTAGCCATTTCCTCATTATGCCGCTCCTGGGTTTTACCCTCGCCAGCCTTAGCGGGCTGCCGCCGGAAATAGCCGCCGGGATCATCCTCATCGGCTGTTCGCCCAACGGGATGGCATCTAACGTCATCTCCTATCTCGCCAAGGCTAACCTCGCGCTGTCGATCACCATCACCGCCGTCTCCACCCTGCTCTCGCCGCTGCTCACGCCGCTGCTGATGAAAATGCTGGCCGGCCAGTTCATCCATATCCAGGTTGGGGCAATGATGTGGGATATCATCAGGATGGTGATCCTCCCGATCAGCGCAGGCCTGATCTTCAATCGCTACCTCAGCGGAAAGATCAAAGGGCTGGACGCCGCCATGCCCATCGTATCCATGGCCGGTATCGCCATTATCATCATGATCATTACCGCGGCAGGCAGGAATAGCCTGCTGACCATCGGGCCTTTGCTGATCCTGCTGGTGCTGATCCACAACCTCAGCGGCTATTGCCTGGGCTACTGGTCGGGAAGACTGTTCCGCATGAGCGAACGGGACTGCCGTACCATGGCGATCGAAGTAGGCATGCAGAATGGCGGCCTCGCCTCGGGCCTCGCCAAAGGCATGGGCAAAATAGCGACGGTCGGGCTCGCGCCCGCGATCTTCGGCCCCCTGATGAATATCACCGGATCTTTGCTGGCCTCCTGGTGGCACCGCAAACCGCCAAAAGATATGCCCGGAAAAGGTTCCCGACAGAATTCTGCCGCACTCGCCGCTTGCCTCCTGATCGCCGCCACCCTCCTTGTCGCGGGCTGTAAACCCCGCCCTCATCCCTTCGATCCCAATACCGGCGTCGA
>PMUF01000525.1 GCA_003167015.1 Chitinophagaceae bacterium
CCTCAGCGGCTAAAGCCGGTGGGTGGTGGGGCTGGATGGCACGGCTGAAGCCGTGCCCTTAACG
The DNA here is from genome assembly GCA_003167015.1 of Chitinophagaceae bacterium. Classification (GTDB taxonomy): domain Bacteria; phylum Bacteroidota; class Bacteroidia; order Chitinophagales; family Chitinophagaceae; genus Puia. The sequence goes on from PMUF01000525.1 coordinate 65, forward strand.
GGGCTCATTGCGCTCACCGGCTGCGGCTTGCGTTACTTCTCGGCGGTGAGGGTGAAGGTGGTGACGGAGTGATAGGTGTGGCCTGGCTTTAGCTCCGTGGAGGGGAAAGAGGGTTCATTCGGTGAGTCAGGGAAATGTTGTGTTTCCAGGCAAAAGGCAGAGCGCCAGGCATCTGTTTTGCCTGCTTTCAGCGGGTTGGTCCCTGTCATAAAATTGCCGCCATAAAATTGGATACCCGGCTGGTCGGTCAAAACCGCCAATACGATCCCGCTTTGGTCGCCCTGTACAATTGCGGCAGGCCCTTTTCTTGTTCCCGGATTCAGCACGAAATTGTGATCGTAACCCTTTCCATACCGGATCTGTTGATTGGTCGTATCACCGACCCGGGCGCCGATGGCGGGAGGTTTTCGGAAATCAAATGGCGTACCAGCCACCGGTGCGATCCTTCCCGTCGGGATAAGCGTCGAGTCCACCGGCGTATAGCGGTCAGCATTGATCGCCAATTGGTGATTAGCGATCGGACCGCTGCCCTGGCCGTTCAGGTTAAAATAAGAGTGATTGGTGAGATTCAGCACGGTGGGCTGATCGGTGGTAGCTTTGTAGTTGATGGTCAGCCGGCCACCCTGCAGCAAATAAAAAACAGTAACCCGGAGGTTACCCGGATAGCCTTCTTCACCGTCTTTGGATAGATAGGTAAGCATTAGCGTGGAATCATCTAATTGCTTGCCTGTCCAGACAACTGCGTCGAAGCCCTTTTTTCCGCCATGCAGCGAGTTGGGTCCATTATTGGCAGCCAGCGTATACTCCTTGCCTTCCAGATGGAAGTGACCTTTGGCGATCCGGTTGCCGTAACGACCGACGACGGCACCGAAATAAGTATCCGGTTGATGAATGTATTTGCCGATGCTGTCGTAACCCAGCACCACATCAGTCGGCTTTCCGTTCTTGTCGGGCACAATCAGGCTGACCACGCGCGCGCCATAGTTGGTGATGGCAACGCTGATTTCCTTACTCTTCAGGATATACAGGGCAGTGGGCTGGCCGTCAACGGTGTCACGGAAGGCTGCAGGGTCGGGAAGCTGGTTCTCGGCGAGCGGCTGCGTTTTGGCGATCGTATCCGCAGGGGCCGCTACCGGTGCGGGGTTATTGTTGCCGCAGGACGTGAAGAATACTGTCGCGAGACTCGTTGACGCAAACAAAAGGAGCTTATTCATATAGCAATGGTTATTATATAATGACTAATGATGTCCCGTTTTCGATCCGTCCGATATAGACTTTCAGCTCCTTGTCCATCGCCTGGCGGTAAAGCGGCGTGAGCCTCTCCACGAGCGCGTCGATGGTCTCTTCCCTGACCAGGTTGATCGTGCAGCCGCCGAACCCACCGCCCATCATCCGAGCGCCGATGACACCCGGATCTCCCTTGACCTGGTCGACCAGGAAGTCCAGCTCTTCACAGCTGACCTCGTAATCACGACTGAGCCCTTCGTGGGAGGCAAACATCTTCCGGCCGAAAGCCTCTAGATCGCCTTGTTGCAGGTCTTCCGTGCCTGCCAGGAGACGGGCATTTTCTTCCACCACATACCGGCAGCGCCGGTAAACCAGCGCATCGACCGGTGCGACGAGTGTCTCCAGCATCGGCAGCGTAACGTCACGCAGGCTGCTGACTTTCGGATAGTGTGGCTGCACGAGCCTGACGCCGGCTTCGCATTGCAGACGCCGGGTATTGTATTCCGAAGAGGCCAGCGAATGCTTGACGTTGGAATCGAGCAGCACGATGCGGATGCCTTCCGTATTAAAGGGGAAATAGACGTACTCCAGGCTCTGGCAGTCGAGCCTTATCACGTGGTTCCGGCGGCCGAACATGCTTGCAAACTGGTCCATGATCCCGCATTGAACACCGACAAAGACGTTCTCCGCTTTTTGCGATAATTTTACCATCGTCAACGGATCGAGCCGCAGCTCAAACACTTCGTTGAGGGCAAAGGCCGTAGCACACTCCAGGGCTGCTGAAGAGGACATACCTGCTCCAAGAGGGATATCTCCGCCGAAGACACAATTGAAGCCACCCAGTTCATGGCCCAGCGTCTGTATCTGCTGAATAACACCCAGCAGGTAATCCGGCCAGTGCAGCGGAGATCGTTCCAACCGGTCGATCGACCCGTGGTAACTGCTGTCGAGGTCCATCGATACGATATGCAGCTCTTTATCGGCGCGGGCACTGACAGCCATGCAGATGGCTTTATCGATAGCCGCCGGCAGGACAAAGCCGTTATTGTAATCCGTATGCTCGCCGATGAGGTTGACCCGGCCCGGGGACCGGACCAACAAGGGACGGTCATCGGAAAACAAGGATTGGAATTTTTCTTTTACCCGGGACGATAATGAGGCAGATTGGCCGGTTGTATTCATCATGGTTCGCTGATCTGGAAGTGTCAAATCTACAGCTAATTTATTTATTTGGAATAAAGTCCCGTGAATTCCACCCCCAGGCCCGGACCGCGGGGAATCGTCACCTTGCCGGCCGAAATGGCAAGCCCTGTCGCCAGGTCTTCCTTTAATAACAGCGGGCCGTCCATATCCACATAGTCTAAGTCCGGCAATAGGTGAGCGATAGCCGCGCTGCCGATCGAACTCTCGTTCATGCTGCCCACCATCACTTTCATTCCCAGCGACCTTGCTTTTTCGATCATCCGGCGAGCCGGCGTGAGTCCGCTGCATTTGGTCAGCTTGATATTGATGCCGTGGAAATGCCGGTGACAGGCCTCGACGTCTTCTTCCCGGACACAGGATTCATCTGCGATAAGCGGCAGGGGGGATTCCTTATACAGGATCTTCATGCCGGCCCAATCGTCCCTGGCCAGGGGCTGTTCCACGAATTCCACCCCTAGCGCTGCCAGGCGGGGAATCTTCTGCAAAGCTTCCTCTACCGTCCATGCAGCATTGGCGTCCACCCGAAAGGTGGCATCCGATTGCCGGCGCAGGGCTTCCATGATCGCCAGGTCATCTGGGGTCCCCAGCTTGATCTTATAGATCGGCCACGGCTGTTCTCTTATTTTGCCGACCATTTTTTCGATGGTATCGATCCCTATCGTATAATCGGTTGGAGGCCCCAGGGTCGGGTCCAGCCGCCATAAGCCATACAGGGGCTGCTGGCGAAGCTTGCCGAACAGGTCCCAGGCGGCCATATCCAGCGCGCATACCAGGAACGGGTTGTCGGGCAGCAAATGGTGGAGGTAATGCCAGTAACGCTGAGGATCGGTGAGGGCAAACTGCTGAATAAAAGCCTTTTTCTCCTCCAGATCAGCTATCATCTTCTCTATGGGAATATGATAATAACTAATGGCCGGAGCCTCCCCATAGCCTTTTAGCCCTTTGTGCTCCAATTCTACGACCAGGGTCGGCTGATGGGTCTTGGTGCCCCGGGAAATAGTGAAGGGATGCCGGAAAGCCAGGTTATAAGAATAATAGTTGCACGTCATGGAGGCAAAAGTAGGGATAAGATCCCGAACGTCCGTCGGGCAGGATCAGAGGACAGTCGGGCAAAATGGAGCGATCGTCGGGTAAAACCCGCCGAAACGTACTTTGCGGGAATTACTGGCAAAACAGGTGGATCTACTAACTTTTTTGCAGAAATGAGAAAAAATTTCCCGCCCTGGGAATGACCTCAGCGGGCATTTCACTGTAAAAATTTGACATTCAACCCTTTGTTTTTTGGCACCTTTTTCACATCTATTCCGGCATAACACGCAAATCCGAACCAAATGAAATCGAACTCTACCCTTCTCACTCTGGCCCTGATCGCCACCTTCCTGATCTCCAACATCACTAAGGTATCTGCCCAGGACGTTCCTGCCAGCACCACCAGCAGCACGCCGATGCTTTTGCTGAGCTTTACGGGGACCAGCCAGGGAAACGTTGCCACGCTGCAGTGGATAACGGAGAATGAGACCAATTCCAAATGGTTTGTCATCGAAAGGTCCGGTGCCGCCGGCGGCTTCGATTCGATTGGTGTTATCGAAGGCATCAATAACGGTAATGAGACTTACTATAGCTTTACCG
>PMUF01000600.1 GCA_003167015.1 Chitinophagaceae bacterium
TGGTGGCTTCGAATACGACGATCAGCAGGGAAGGGTTGGTGACGCCGGCGGAGCGTCTGGAGGCTATCGGGGCGGGCGGGTTGAGCGGGGCGCCGTTGCGGGAGCGGGCGACGGAGGTAGTGCGGTATCTCGCAGCACAAACGGGAGGCCGCATTCCGATCATTGCTTCGGGTGGCATCTTTACGGGGGCCGATGCACGGGAGAAGATAGACGCAGGGGCTGTGCTGGTGCAGGTGTGGACGGGGTTTATTTATGAAGGGCCTTTTATTGTGAGAAGGTTGTGTAGGGTGCTTTCCTGAGATCTTTTTGGCTCAAGGGTAGTTTATTACATTATTATCCACTTTAATGCTATCATACGTTAAATCATATCTCTTCGTAATCAAATATTTTGAAGCTACTGTCTGCCAGCCGTATTTTTGGAGCGTATCAACATTAAATAAAAAAATTTCTACCCATCCGCCTGTTTTAAAATTGGGCAGGAGATATACAGGAAACTCAATTTGATTTTGTTGAAAAGGGTAAATCAAAGAGCTATCCATATTATTTAGTATCGACGTGTCGGGGAACATAGTTGAATATGAATATCTAAAAGTGTCCTTCGAATTATTTTGAATAAAGAAAGTGTATTTAGACAGAGAAACAGAACTTAAATCGCCGTGCTTGCACGTCGAAAAGGTTAGACTATACCCAACTCCTATCATTAGAAGTATTTTTAGCAACTTCATATGGTATATAGTATTTGATTGAATGATGTAATGCTGAAATTATCTGTTTGCCATTATAAAAGCAAATTGCCCCATCGTATTTAACAAAGCCTTTGACCTGGCATTCACGAGCGGTTAACGGATATCCGCGCCAAACCCTATTTTTGCTGCTCCTAACTTACCGCCCATGCATGGATTGTTCAATCTGGCTTCTCTCGTTAGCCTGCTTACACTGGTGATGCTGGAGATCGTACTGGGGATCGATAATGTGATCTTCGTCTCCATCCTTATCATTAAGCTGCCGCCTGCGCGTCGGGTGGATGCCCGGCGGGTATGGATGATTGCCGGGATACTGATCCGTTCGGGGCTGCTGTTGTGCCTGGGGTCGCTGGTGGCGAGAGGAAACAAGGTATTGTTCTCTGTGGCCGGATACGGGTTCAGCATCCATGATCTGATCCTGCTGGCAGGGGGGCTTTTCCTCCTGTACAAGACGGTGGGAGAGTTACATAATAAATTGGAGGGCGACAAAGCGGAGGAAAAGACCAGCGGTGCGGGAGAGCAGACCAGTGGCGAAGGAGAGGAGACTATCGGCACCGGGGAGCAGGTGATCGACGCCCCGGAGGCCTCAGGGCGCTCTTTTTGGGCCATTGCCGGGCAGATCGTACTGGTAGATACCGTCTTTTCCTTCGACAGCATCATCACTGCCATCGGGCTGGCGCAGCAGGTGGCTATTATGATCACGGCCGTCGTCATCGCTATGATCATTATGTTCTTTTTCTCCGGAAAGATCGCCGATTTCATCAATCGCCGTCCTACGCTGAAGGTACTGGCCCTCTCTTTCCTGCTGATGGTAGGATTCAGCCTGTTGTTCGACGGACTGGAGCCCATTCACCATACGCACATCGCCAAAGGCTATATTTATTTCTCCATGGTCTTTGCCTTCGGGGTGGAACTGCTGAACAGCCGGATCAAAAAGAAAGCAGCCAAAAGAAAAGTTCTGCCCAAAAAATAAGCGGATTTTTTTACATTAGGGGACTAATACTTTATCATATGGCTACCACCGATCCCCGCATCGACGCCTATATCAAAAGTTCTGCCGACTTTGCAAGGCCCATTCTTGAACACCTGCGCAAACTCATCCACAAGGCGTGTCCCGGCGTCGTCGAGACCATTAAATGGAGCAGGCCTTTCTTCGAGTATGAAGGCGGTATGCTGTGTCATATTTCCGCTTTTAAGCAGCACTGCGCCGTCGGATTCTGGAATGCTCCGCTGCTGAAAGATCCGGCAGGTGTCCTGCATATCAAGGACAAGAATGCCATGGGGCATTTCGACCGGATCACTTCCCTGAAAGACCTGCCGGCGGACAAGGTCCTGATCGCATTGATCAAGGAAGCCGCTACACTAAACGAACAAGGGGTGAAAAAGCCGGCGCCGGCTAAGAAACAGGCGAAAGCCCCATTGCCGGTACCTCCCGCGCTGGCGTCAGCCCTGAAGAAAAACAAAAAGGCAGGCGAAGTCTTTGCAGCGTTTCCACCCTCCCACCGGCGTGAATACATCGAATGGATCACGGAGGCGAAGACAGACGAGACACGGGACCGGCGTATCGCTACCACGTTGGAATGGCTGGTGGAAGGGAAATCCAGGAACTGGAAGTATGCGAAAAAGTAGGCGGCGTTTTCCGAATTAATAATTAATTTTTCGGGTCTCGGAAGTTGCGTTCGGTCGCAAACCCTATCTTTACTTCGTCTAAATTTGTAAGCCCAGCGGACAACAGGTTGGTCATGCAATCTGTTGCCGTCTGGCACCAGCCGGCCGCCGGCATTACCCGATGCAAAGCAGGGTGGCGGCTACTACTCCGGCCGTCTCTGTCCGAAGGCGGTTGTCTCCCAACGTTACCGGTACAAATCCTTCTTTCAATGCCAGTGCTACCTCTTCAGGAGAAAAGTCCCCTTCGGGTCCGATGAGGATCAATGATGATGTGGCGGGTGGGCCTGATGCGGCTGAAGCGGAAGCGGGCGGCCCGACGGGTATTTGACGGCGGCGCCAGGCGGCCAGGTCTTCGGTCGGGCGGGGCTCTTCCAGACAGTGGGCAATCAGACGGTCAGCGTATTTAGCCTCCTTCACCCATTGGGAAAACGGAGTGGGCGCCCGGAGGACCGGCAACCAGGTTTGCTGGGATTGCAGCAGGGCGCTGACCAGGATATGCTGCAGGCGGTCCTGGCGGGTGTGCTGGCGTTCAGTACGCTCGCAGATCAGGGGGATGATCCCGGTGACGCCGATCTCCGTCGCTTTCTCCAGGAACCATTCGAAGCGGGAAGCATTCTTCAGCGGTGAGATGGCAATAGAAACCTTTTGTTCTTTCGGCGGAAGGGTTTGTGCCGAAAGGATCTTGACGACGCATTTCTTCTTATGACTGTCCAGGATGGATGCGGTCAGCAGGGCGCCTTTTCCATCGGTCAGTTGCAGCGGATCGCCGGTTTTCATCCGCAGTACCTGGATGGCATGGCGAGAATTATCTTCATCTAATACAACCTCTTGCTGTTCAGCACTATAGGAGGGAATATAGAAAAAGGGTAGTGCCATGGGCGTTTGTAAGTCGATCAGAACGGTGTTTCATCGTCGTCCATCGGCAGGTCCTTCATCCGGCTGCCAGCCTGGATATACAGCTTTCCCCCGCCACCGCCTTCATTATCCTGTACGGGTTTCCAACTGCCGCCGGCCGGCATACCGATGCCGCCGAAGTCGTCTTCGCCGTATTCGGTGAATTTCTGGATATGAAGGAGGGCCCTGAGCTTGATGGTTTCAAGAGATCCATTACGATGCTTGGCGATCTTGACGTGTGTCTCGCCCTTATTGCTTTCACCCATTTCGTTGGCGGTGATACCATAATACTCGGGACGGTACAGGAACATGACCATATCGGCGTCCTGCTCGATAGCACCCGATTCACGCAGGTCACTCAGTTGGGGGATCTTCTCCCCTTCCTTTCGGGATTCCACGGCGCGGGAGAGCTGGGAAAGAGCGATGATAGGCACCTGCAGCTCTTTGGCGAGCCCTTTGAGATCGCGCGAGATGCGGCTGATCTCCTGCTCACGATTGCCGTTTTTATTATCGCCGGCGCCGCTCATCAGCTGCAGATAGTCAATGATGATAAAACCGACATTGTGCTTGTTCTTCAGCCGGCGGCATTTGGCACGCAACTCGAAAATGTTGAGCGCCGGGGTATCGTCGATGAAGATCGGGGCTTTGGCCAGCCTGTCGATCCCCTTCTTGTACAATTGTTTCATTTCATGCTCTTCCAGCCGGCCCCGGGCGATCTTTTCCATTAAGATCTCGCTTTCGGCGCTGAGGATACGCTGTACCAGCTGGGCGGAGCCCATTTCCAGGCTGAAGAAGGCGACGGGAGTGGGCTTGGTCGGATGTAGAGCGGCATTCCGGGCCAGGTTGAGCGCGAAAGCAGTCTTACCGACGGCAGGCCGGGCTGCAAGGATGACCAGATCGGTAGGCTGCCAGCCGTAGGTGATCTTGTCCAGGCTGGGAAAGCCGCTGGGTACGCCGGTGATCTCGTCTTGCTTATGCCGGAGGTCTTCGATCCGGGCGATGGTTTTGACCAACACCGTGTCGATGCTGTCGAAGTTCTTGCGAAGGTGATTATTGGTAATCTCGAAAAGCTTGCTTTCCGCGTCATCCAGCAGGTCGAATACGTCGGTACTGTCCTCGTAGGCGTCACCGATGATCTCGCCGCTGATGCGGATCAGTTCGCGTTGGATGAATTTCTGCAGGATAATGCGGGCATGCGTCTCGATATTAGCGGAAGAAACGACGGCATTCGTGAGTTTGGTCACGTAATAGGGGCCGCCGATGATGTCGAGTTCCTGCCGGAATTTCAATTCTTCCACGACGGTGAGAATGTCGATCGGCTGGCTTTTCTGAGCCAGGCCCTGCATGGCGCGGTAGATGCGCTGGTGCCCTTCCAGGTAGAAACACTCCGGCTTGAGGATTTCCACCACTGTGTCGAAGGCACTCTTTTCCAACATTATAGCCCCTAATACGGCCTCTTCCAGTTCCTTGGCCTGGGGGGGGACTTTGCCGTATACCATGGTGCTAAGGTCCACCGAAGGCTTGCGCCTTACCTTATTGCGGTCCTTATTCAAATTCAGGTTAGTAAGATCCATATGAGTAAACCGTCCAGAAAACAATTAAAAAATAGGTTGTCGAGTATCCAAATGTCCCGTTGCGGGGGCTGGACTCATCGGGTTAGTTTTCGGCTATGCTGGCTATGCTTTTATTAAGATATTGTTACGTCAACATGAACAGAATGTTACCCCTTTGAGTCAGGAGGGCGAATATAAAGCTAGCGATCTTCACCATACTGATTTTTCTTTTTCTATATTTTTCCTATAGAAATTCACGAGGTTATTCACAGGATTTGCCGGTTTTCGCACACTAACTGCCGAGCTATCCACAATTTAAAAAAGTTTTCAGCTTTTTCCCGGTTTAAATTCACACCATCTGTGCACAAAGATTTAGGGATAAATATTTTGCCAGGATAGTGAAACTACAGAATGCCATTTGGCCCTGTTTGGTGGGAATTTCGATGTAAAAAAAGCAGGCCGGCGCTGACTTTTAGCCTATCGCCGGCCTGTTTCGATGTCCGCGAGGCGGAATAATCACTATTCTGGTCCCCTTGTTTTATTGTTTTATTGCTGGGGCGGATCTTCCTTTTTCGGAACGGGCTTTTTCTTTTTGGGTGGTGGCGGAACCTTTTTGGGTGCGGGTTTCGCCGAAGTGTCATTAGTTCTCTTCTGGCCCGGGTGCACAGTACCGGCAGCAGGCGGGCGGTTGTAAGTCTGGGCCTGCGGCGTGCTGGCGGGCGGTTTTGACACCGTCGATTGGGTAGTCGTCGTGCCGTTATTGCTCTGCGCAGGAGGGTTTGGTTTGGGAACTCCGGCATTGGCCGGCTCTCCGTTGTTCCTGGAAGGCGTTGTATTAGAGGGGTTTACCTCGGGCCGATTGTTGACATTGTTGTTCGTTGAGTTATTGGGGTTCGTTGGGTGATTGTAGACCGTCGTATTCACCGGCCGTACGTTGGTGAGAGGCTGAACGTGCGGAGGTACGGGCCTGGCGACGGATGAGCCGTTGCTCTGCGGAGCCGCATTGACTTTGGGACGGTAAATTGTCAGGCCGCCGCCAGCGGTGCTTTCGCCCGGAGTACTGCTTTCTCTCAATGGCACCGGCCTCAGCGGAGTGCCGGTAACCCTTGCCACTGCAGCGGGATCGGGGCCGCCTGCATAGTTATTGACAGTGACATGGTTGTTGGTCACATTGTTATTGACGATGGTGGTGTTATTAACCGTATTGTTTACAATAGTCGTGTTATGGATGACGGTGGTATTGTTGATAATGGTCACATTCTGTTGTTCGCTGACATAGTAGTTGTTGACATGCGGGCTGGTCACATACTGCTGAGGAACGAAGCACCAGTAATGAGCGGGGGGGTTATAGCCACCACCGTTGGATACGTTGATGCTGACGCTGGGACCGAGCGGCGCCCAGCCATAATAGTCGGGGCTCTGCCGCCAGCTGACCCAGGCCGGCGCCCATTCGTTGCCGGGAATCCACATCCAGCCATAACCGTCTTCAAAGAACCAGCGGCCGTAGTGGAAGGTAGCCCATCCCCAGGGGTAATTAGAAGCCCAGGTCCAGCCGCCGTCCGTATACACCCAGTTGCCGTTCGTGGCATAGGGTTTGAAATCGGGTCCGACATTGGGCATCCACACGTAGCCGTATTGCGGATAATCGATCCACTGGCCATAGGGGCTCAGGGCATCGTAAAAAGATTGATAGGATACTTCGGGAGCAGGCGGGGGCGGAGGAGGCGGTTGCTGAACGGGCTCTTCCACCACAACATGGGTGGGGCCGCAGGAATTCAGGAAAAAAAAGGCAAGGGCGATCCCTGCATAAATAATCTTACGCATAAACAATTTTTAGGAGGTTTTTAAATAGTAGTAGGTTCTTAAGTCTTTATTACATTAGCATTATCCGTGCAAATTATTACTCTTTGTAACGTATTAACAATTGATTATTACATTAAGGGAGGCAAAAGGAGATAAATAACCTGTCAGTGGCGCCCGGGGGTCGCCGGGTAATGATTGTTGGCCGGAACAGTTATCTTTGCGCTCTATGTCCCAGCGGGACACGCAAATAAATTTAAAACCCAGGAATTCTTGTCATGACCATTAGTTATCGTTGGCTGAGTGATTATTTGCCGGTAAAGATCGAGCCGGAGCGGCTTTCCAAAATCCTGACGTCTGTCGGGCTGGAGGTGGAAGGCATGGAAAAATACGAATCTGTAAAAGGGGGATTGAAGGGGCTGGTGATCGGGGAAGTGCTGGAATGCGGCCCGCATCCCAATGCGGACAAGCTGAAGGTGACGCGGGTGGCTGTGGGTGACCAGGAACCTTTATCCATCGTCTGTGGCGCAGCGAATGTAGGGGCAGGCCAAAAGGTCATCGTAGCGCTCCCGGGCGCAACGATTTACCCTGTAAAGGGCGATCCGATCACCCTGAAGGTGGCGAAGATCAGGGGTGTGGAGAGTCATGGGATGATCTGTGCAGAGGACGAGATTGGTCTAGGTGAAAGTCATGCCGGTATCCTGGTGCTGCCCGAGAAAGCAAAGGTGGGAACGCCGGCGGCGACCTGGTTTCAGTCGGACCTGTATGACGACTACCTGATAGAGATCGGTTTGACGCCGAACCATATGGATGCCATGAGCCACTGGGGAGTAGCGCGGGATGTCTGTGCATGGTTGTCGCATCATGAAAACAAAGAATACCGGCCGAAACAGCCTTCGCTGAATGCCTTCAGGGTGGACAATAACAGTCTGCCGGTAGCGGTCAGTATACAGAATGCAAAGTCATGCGAGCGTTATTCCGGCATTACCATCAAAGGCATTACTATCCGGGAATCTCCGCGGTGGATGCAGGATAAGTTAAAGGCGATCGGTGTCCGGTCGATCAACAATATCGTCGACATCACCAATTTCGTTCTCCATGAAATGGGGCAGCCGTTGCATGCTTACGATCTGGATGCCGTCAAAGGAAAACAGGTCATCGTAAAAAATCTGCCGGAAGGCTCAACCTTCGTCACGCTGGATGGAAAGGAGAGGCGGCTATCAGCCGAGGATCTGATGATCTGCAATGCGGAAGAAGGTATGTGTATCGCCGGCGTGTTCGGGGGAATGCACAGTGGGGTCAGCGATTCCACTACAGCCATTTTCCTGGAAAGCGCGTGGTTCAACCCTATCGATATCCGCAAGACCTCGTTTCGTCATGGACTGCGCACGGATGCCGCTACTCATTTCGAGAAGGGGATGGACATTTCGGGGACGGTGAATGCCCTGAAGAGGGCGGCCCTGCTGATCAAAGAACTGGCGGGGGGCGAGATCGCCTCCGAGATCGTGGATGTATATCCCGATCCGAAGAATAAGATCCAGGTCGTATTAAAGCATCATTACCTGAAGAAGCTGAGCGGCAAGAATTATCACCAGGATTCGGTGAAAAATATCCTGCTGAGCCTAGGTTTCGAGATCGTCAAGGAAGGGATCGATGCCATTCATGTGGCGGTACCGTGGCACAAGCCTGACGTCACCCTGCCGGCGGATATTGTGGAAGAGATCATGCGGATAGACGGGTTGGACAATATCCAGATCCCGGCCGCCATTATGGTCTCTCCTTCTGTCGAGAACGACCCTTCGCAGGCATCGTGGAAATCCGCCGTAGCCAGCTGGCTGGTGGGGCAGGGATTCAATGAGATCCTGACCAATTCCATTACGAACAGCGCCTATTTCAATGACGAGGAGTTGGGGACGGCCGTCAAAATGATCAACAATCTTAGTGCGGAGCTGAATATCCTGCGGCCTTCCCTGCTGGAGACGGGGCTTGAGCCGATTGCCTATAATCTCAATCGCAAGAGCAACCAGCTGCGCTTTTTCGAATTCGGCAAAAGCTATCGTACCCGTGGCGTGGGTCAATATGTGGAAACCAACCACCTTTGTCTGTATCTCACGGGGCGGCTACGGGAAGATTCCTGGAAGGGCGAAGGGGCGCCGGTGGATTTCTATTACCTGAAAGGGTTGTGTGAAAGACTGCTGCCGATCGTGGGACTGACTGCGCCGGACTGGAGCACACTGCAGCATCCCAAGTTATCATCGGGGATGGCTATGGTGGTGGATGGCCGGACCTTGCTGGAAGCCGGAGCGGTAAGCCCTGCCCTGCTGAAACAATTCGACTGCCGGCAGGATCTTTTCTTTGCCGACTTTCAATGGGACTACCTGATGGAGCTGGCAGCGGGCCGCCCAATCGAATTCAGGGAATTGGCCCGCCAATTGCCGGTCAACAGGGATCTGGCGGTGATCGTGGGCCAGTCGTTGCCCTATCATGAAGTGGAAAAAGCCGTGCGTGGGGTCAGGCTCGATAAGTTGCGTGAAGTAAAGCTTTTCGATATATTTGAAAGTGAGAAGCTGGGGCCGGGCAAGAAATCGCTGGCGCTGAGCCTGATGTTCCTGGATGAGGAAAAGACGCTGACGGATAAGGAGATTGACGGAATGATGAGCCGGATCATGGGAGCCCTGGAAAAAGAGGTGCATGCGGAGATCAGGAAATAAATGGTATGAGTGAAGATATGCATGAGGCAGGTCGCCCGCCTGTCGCCCCGGATGGCGAAGGGATGGAACCGGAAGGGCAGATCAGGAGAATACTGGATAAGCTGCAGCTATTGCTGAAACAGCGTGACCTTCTGTTGAAGGAAAACGGCAAATTGAAAGAAGAGCTGCGCAAGTCGCAGGAAGAGCATTCCGACAAAGTCAGGCGATTAGAGCAATTACAGCAGCAGGTAGAGATATTAGGAGTAACGAAAGCGGCTATGAGTGAAGGGGAAAAAAAGGAGTTGGAAAAAAGGCTCGGCCAGTACATCCGGGAAATTGACCGGTGCATTACGCTGTTGGGGGAATGAAACCGATCAGACTCTCTTGACCAAACGCATTTTCATTTCGTCCTGCCCACGGGATATTTCCAGTGTATAGACACCATAAGGCAGATCGTTGAGGCCATTCCAGTCCAGCTCTTGCTGGTCTTTTTCTACCTCGGTCTCGAGAGCGCTGCAAATGATTCCGCAATCATCCCTTAGGACGGCGCGCAGCATAGCTTTTTGTGGTTCGCCAACCTGAAATGTCAGGTGGTCGATAAAAACAGGCGATTTGACTTTTAAGAACATGGCTAGTGTAGTTTTTAGATAGGGTATTGGTGTGCAAAAGTTAGATTTATATTAGGTACTGGATTAGTATGAAACGATCAAAACTCACTTAATCTTGTTCTCGTCACAATCTCCTGTGTATAAGGTGTGGATAAATTTAAAACAACTATTTGAGTTATGCAAGAATTAATGACAATTAATGTTGTGATAGGTGATCGCACTTACCGGATCAAGATAGAACCGCAGGATGAGGAGGTAGTCAGGCGCACCTTACGTACCATCAATGATAAAATTATTGAATATAAGACCCAGTTTGCGGGTCGGGATATGCAGGACTACATTGCCATGGTGTTATTGTGGTATGCGACGCAGGCTTCATCGGGGGGAGACCGGGCGGGAAGGCTTAGTACTGCCGCCATGGAGGCCCTGAGCCGGATGGAGCAACAATTGGATAAGGTGATATAAAGGTTAATTTTCCTATCTTCGCCAACTAACACAAACGAATGCGCTTATGGTTCGTTTGATCGGAGGTCCATTTTTGCACAATGGCGCCGAGGGCTGGTTTTAGCTGAAAGCCCGGAGGCGCCATTTACGGATGCGAACGTGAGCCAAGTTATAAATACATGATTGTGAACGCTTTAAACTCAAGATTCAATGGAGGCTATTATAGCAGGAGCTATTGCTCTGGTGGTGGGAATTATCGCCGGCAAGTTCCTATTTGCAAAAAACACGACAAAAAAGGTTGAGGACGCAGAGCACCAAGCCAAAAAGATTGTCAGTGATGCTCAGATCACTGCGGAAAACCTGAAAAAAGAAAAATTGCTGGAAGCCAAGGAAAAATTTGTGCAACTGAAGGCTGAACATGACAAGGAGGTACTGGAAAAGAACAGGAGGGTGAATGACGGGGAGTCGCGGATCAAGCAGAAAGAGCAGAGTATCAACCAGAAGCTGGAGAACCTGGACAAGCAGGCCAAGGACAATGATATCATCAAGGAGAACCTGACCCGGCAGATAGAGGTCGTGAACCAGAAGCGGACAGAGCTGGAAAAGCACCAGGAGGAGCATATCCGCCGCCTGGAAAAGATTGCCGCCCTGACTGCCGAAGAGGCGAGGAGCCAGTTGATAGAGAGCCTCCGGCAGGAAACGCAGACGAGGGCCCTGGCCATGCAGCAGGAGATCATCGACGACGCCAAGCAGAAGGCCAATAAAGAGGCCCGGAAGATCATCATACAAAGCATCCAGCGGACGGCCGCGGAGCAGGCTATCGAGAATTCCATTACCGTATTCAACCTGGAAAGTGACGAGATCAAGGGACAGATCATCGGTCGGGAGGGGCGTAATATCCGGGCCATCGAAGCCGCCACGGGTGTAGACCTTATTGTCGATGACACGCCGGAAGCCATCGTTCTTTCCTCTTTTGACCCCCTCCGGCGGGAGATCGCCCGGTTGTCCTTGCAGCGGCTGGTGACCGATGGCCGTATCCATCCCGCCCGTATCGAGGAGATCGTGGAGAAAACGCGCAAGCAGATTGAAGAGCAGGTCATGGAGATTGGCGAGCGTACCGTGATCGAACTGGGTATCCATGGGTTGCACAAGGAATTGGTGCGGATCGTGGGCAAGATGCGGTTTCGTTCGTCCTACGGGCAGAACCTTCTGATGCACAGCCGGGAAGTGGCCAATCTTTGTGGAATCATGGCCAGTGAATTGGGGATGAACCCGAAGTTGGCCAAAAGGGCCGGCTTATTACATGATATCGGCAAGGTGCCGGATGAGGAAACTGAGCTGAGCCATGCCCTGCTGGGTATGAAGCTGGCCGAAAAATACGGTGAGAACCCCGCGGTGGTGAATGCCATCGGCGCCCACCATGACGAGGTGGAAATGCAGTATGTGATTGCCCCCATTATCCAGGCCTGTGACGCCATCAGCGGCGCCCGGCCCGGCGCCCGGCGGGAAATCATGCAGCAATATCTGCAGCGTATTAAGGACCTCGAAAACCTGGCCCTGGCGTATCCAGGGGTGGAGAAGGCCTACGCTATCCAGGCGGGTCGTGAGTTGCGGGTAATCGTGGAAGCCGACAAGGTGACCGACGTGGACAGCGACAAGCTGAGTTTCGAGATTGCCCAGAAAATTCAGACGGAAATGACCTATCCCGGTCAGATCAAGGTAACGGTCATCCGGGAAAAGCGGGCTGTGAA
>PMUF01000503.1 GCA_003167015.1 Chitinophagaceae bacterium
TGACCGGGGACGGCACCAACGATGCGCCGGCCCTGGCTCAGGCGGATATCGGGATAGCCGTCGGCAGCGGCAGCGAGGTGGCGGCAGAAACGGCGGGTATCGTGCTGGTGAATAGTAACCCGAAGGATATCGTGAGCCTGATCTTATTTGGCAAAGCGACGTACCGGAAGATGATCCAGAATCTGATCTGGGCGACGGGTTATAATGTGATAGCGCTGCCCCTGGCGGCGGGGGTTCTGTATAAGCAGGGTATCCTGCTGAGTCCAGCGGCGGGGGCTGGGCTCATGACGGTCAGTACGATCGTAGTGGCGATCAATGCGGGTTTGCTGAAGATGAAAGGATAATGCGGCGGTTCACGTAAAATATTTAATTTTCTTTTCTTTTATTCAATAAATAAATGCACAAAATCAAACCAAAGACAGCCACGCCCGTTATGATACAGTCGTAAACCAAAATTTTACTCTGGCTTCTATGATTAATATTCATAATCATATTGATTAAGCTGTAAATGCCAGCGCCTGACCAGAAACCGATACCATATTTATATCTATCTTTCATTTGCAGCGGTCATCGTTCGATTATCATCTATAATTGGTCCGCTTCAGCATCTGCGCATGGTGTTTGGCGTCATCGTTGATGAATTCGCCGGCGATGGCATGGTGACCCCAGGCCAGCATGGCGCTGTGCGCCGCTTTTTCAACATTGCCTTCGGCATAGGCTTTTGCCGCTTCCAAATGGTGCTTTGCCGCCTCGGTGTGGTGCGCCGCCGCCTGCTGATGATTGTCAATGGTTTTTTGATGGTCTGCCGCCGGGTCCGCTGATTGGCTGTTAGCTGCGGCAGCGGGTAATGCGGTGTCTGCTTTTTTATGGGTCATGTTGGTAAAGATTTTATGTGTTTATTTTCTTTGATCGTGACTTTCAGGGGTGCGGGAGGTTTTTCGTAGCCAGAAAGGCGCCGGGGATACCCCAGATGCTTCCGCCGACGATCACGCCAAGGATAGTGATCAGGGCGTTGAAGCGCGGTAGGGCCATTATGTCTGTAAAGCTGGGTACACTTTCAGGATAAAGTATTATACGATTTGTCTATTTTGTTATATGATTCACACCTGCAAACGCTCGGTCAGGAGGAGGTTTTTCTGTAATTCAGTACAGCCCAGGTATTTAATACCATCCCGACAACGGCCATCGCTGCCAGATGATAGGAGATATCGGCGAACCCGCTGCCCTTCAACACGACCATCCGCATTATTTTTATAAAATGACTGGGCGGAAAGGTCTCGACAAGGGTCTGTGCCCATGCCGGCATACTATCCACCGAGGTAAACACGCCGCTCATCAGGTTGAATATATTGATGAAAAAGAAGGAGAGAGACATGGCCTGCATTTGGGTAGCGGAATAGGTGGCGATAAGCAAACCGAGCCCCAGCATGGCGAAGAGATAGACGACCAGGGAACTATATAGGACCAATAGATTGCCGGCGGGCACGATCCCGTAAACCAGCCACCCTACCAATAGTCCCAGCGAAAAAACGAGGATGCCGAGCACCAGGAAGGGGATCAGTTTTCCAAGAATAAAGATGTATTTTTTGATCGGGCTGACATTGATCTGTTCAATGGTGCCGCTCTCTTTTTCCTGTACGATATTAAACGCGGATTGCATGGCGGCCAGCGCTGTCACCAGGGTGACCAGGATGGCGGGTACGATGTAGAGATTGTAGTTGAGAAAGGGGTTATACCAGTCGGACGAGATGATATCGATGTGTGGTGCGTCTGCTGCTGTCGATGCGGGAGCCCGGTTGACCCGAATGTCTGCATTAAAATCGCTGAGGATACTGTTGAGATAGGCACCGCCGAGGCTGGCTTTTGTACCGTCGATGGCATCGATGGCCATATATACTTTCGCCGAATTTTCGCGTACGAGGTCCCGTTCAAAATTGGCTGGAATCTGGAAGGCCAGGTCTGCTTTATCCTCTTCGACCAGGGTCAGGGCTTGCCGGTAAGAGTTGGTGTAACCCGTTAAGGTAAAATAGCCGGATGAGGTGATCTTTGGAATGAGCCGCCGGGAAAAGGTGGAATGGTCATGGTCGACTACCGCAATGGCGATATTCTTAACGGTATAGTTGGCGGCAAGGGGTAGCAGCAGCAACTGGATGACCGGTGCGATGATGAGCACGCTGAGGGTTTGCCTGTTGCGTAATATTTGTCTGAACTCTTTTTCCAGCAGGAACAACAGGGTTTTCATTGTAATCTGATTTTGAACTTTTGAAGACTTATCCCGAACAGGATCACGCACATCCCCAGCAGAATGAGGGTCTCTTTCCAAATAGAGGCAAAGCCGAGTCCCTTCAGCATCACATTTTTTACGATAATGAAATACCACCTGGACGGTACGATATTGGCCAGCCATTGAAGGGCAAGGGGCATATTGTCAATGGGGAATAGAAATCCGGTGAGTAACATGGTGGGCAGCATCATACCCATCAGCGCGCCCATCATAGCTCCCTGTTGTGTTGAGGAGTAGATGGATAGCAGCAGACCGATGGACAAGGAAGTCAGGATGAACAGGATACTGCAAAAAGTGAGCAACAGCAGACTCCCCTTTACTTGCAGATTCAAAAAAACAGAACTCAGCAGGATGATGATGAAAAAATTGACGATGGAAATAAGCAGGTTAGGGGTCAGTTTTGCGATAATGATATAGAGTGTTTTGAAGGGTGAAACCAATAGTATTTCCATGGTGCCCAATTCTTTTTCCTTGACGATCGCCACGGAAGTCATCATGGTACAGACCAGCATGAGCACCAGAGCCATTACACCGGGTACGAAGTTGGGCGGTCCGCTCAGCTGGGGGTTATAAAGATTCAGGATGTCGGGGACGATTTGTAAGGGTTGGCCGGCTGCACTATCCAGTTCGAGATTGTAGTCACTGATGATCTGGGTCATGTAGTTGGCAACGGTGGTACCTTCGTTGGGGTCGGACGCATCCGCGATGATCTCGATCGATGCCTTTTTGGTATGTTGCAGATCTTCGGCAAAATTGGCCGGGAACACGACGGCCATTTTTATAGTACCCTTGCGAAAGGCAGCCTGCAACTGGTCGGCATTTTGCAGGCTTTGCTCGGCTGTAAAATATTGGCTGGCGGTTATTTTGCCGATGATCCTGGTGGTGACAGCGTCTTTGGAATAGTCAGTGATGACGATCTTGGAGCCCTTTACCTCGTTGGATAAGGCGAAGCCGAATAGGACGATCTGCGCGATAGGCAGACCGAAGAGCATCAGCAGGGTTTGTTTGTCGCGGAAGACCTGGAGGAATTCTTTTTTGATAAAAACGATCAGTTGCTTCATATTAATCTCCTTTTCTCGTTGCATTTCGGGCCAGCGCATAGAAAACGTCTTCCATAGAGGCGCCGCCATGCTGTTGTTTCAGATGGGCAGGGGTATCAAGGGCGGCTATTACGCCGTCTACCATGATCGAAACCCGGTTGCAATACTCTGCCTCATCCATATAATGGGTCGTGACAAACACGGTGACCCCTTTCTCCGCGGCATGGTAGATCAGTTCCCAGAATTGCCTCCGGGTAACGGGATCGACGCCGCTCGTGGGTTCATCCAAAAAGACGATATCGGGATCGTGGGCAATGGATACGGAAAAAGCCAGTTTCTGTTTCCAGCCTAACGGCAGATCGGCGACCAGGGTCCTGGCCTCCTGTTGCAGTTGCAGTTCTTCGAGCAGTTCCGGGGTTTTTTGGCGGATCTGCTGGCGGCTCATGCCATAGATGCCGGAATAGAAGCGGATGTTTTCCG
>PMUF01000399.1 GCA_003167015.1 Chitinophagaceae bacterium
CTTTTGAGACACCCTCTTTTTGCGTTAACGGGTGATGAGGTTAGAGGGCCTGGAGGATATCCTGCAGGATATCGTCACGATGTTCGAGGCCGACGGAAATGCGGATGAGGCCGTCGCTGATGCCTACTGCCGCCCTTTCTTCAGGAGTCAGCTTGGCGTGAGTCGTACTGGCGGGGTGAGATGCGATGCTGCGGGTATCTCCCAGGTTGGCGGTCAGCGATAGCATTTTCAAGTTGTTGAGGAAATTCCTGCCGCTTTCGAGGCCTCCTTTGAGTTCGAAACAGACGATGCCGCCGCCGTTGTTCATCTGGCGGCGGGCGATGTCATATTGGGGGTGGCTGGGGAGAAAAGGATACTTCAGCCAGGAAATGGAGTGATGTCCTTCGAGGGCGGTGGCGATGTGAAGTGCGTTGGAGGAATGCCGCTCCATTCTCACATCGAGCGTCTCGAGACTTCTGCTGAGGACCCAGGCATTGAAGGGGGAAAGGGAGGGGCCTGTACTACGGCAGAAAAGATAGATCTCTTTGATCAATTCTTTTTTACCCAGAATGGCGCCGCCAAGAACGCGACCCTGGCCATCGATCCACTTGGTCGCCGAGTG
Organism: Chitinophagaceae bacterium; assembly: GCA_003167015.1. Lineage (GTDB taxonomy): Bacteria > Bacteroidota > Bacteroidia > Chitinophagales > Chitinophagaceae > Puia. The sequence goes on from PMUF01000399.1 coordinate 602, forward strand.
AACAACCAGATCTGCGCCATATTGAATGGGTGTCTGCCCGATGGGGGTAGCAAAGCAGTTGTCTACATTGTAAAGCAGCTGATGCCGCCGCGCGAATTCTCCTGCGGCTTGCAGGTCGATGATGTCGAGGCCCGGATTGGTGGGCGTCTCGAGATAAAGCATTTTGGTGTTCGGGCGGACAGCGGCCTCCCATGCGGCAGGGTCGGCGGCATTGACATAGGTATAGTCGATGCCGTATTTGGGGAGATACTTCGTGATGATCGTATGGGTGCTACCGAAGATGGCATTACAGGAGAGGAGATGATCGCCTTTTTTGAGGAAGGTGAGGAAGGTGGCGACGATAGCGCTCATGCCGGAGGCGGTGGCGAAGCCGGCTTCGGCCCCCTCGAGGGCGCAAAGGCGGTCGGTAAATTCCTGTACGGTGGGATTGCTGAACCTGCTGTAGATGTTGCCCTCTTTTTCATCGGCAAAGACGGCGCGCATCTCTTCGGCATCGTCATAGGTGAAGCTGCTGGTCAGAAAGAGAGGTGTGGAATGCTCTTTTTCCGGTGTCTGGTCGGCGCGGATACGGATAGCTTGCGTGATGCGGTGAGTGGACATTAGTGTGGATTGATAGGTGAGTGATGAATGAGACCGGACTGCTAGTCATTAACCTTGACTTCCCAGGTGATCTTGGTGTGGCCGGGGCGTAGGGTGGCTGCCACGGAACAGTATTTATCCATGGAAAGCTCGCAGGCCTTTTTGGCTTTATCGGGATCGATGTTACCTTTCAGCCGGATGACGAGATGGATCGTTTCCCAAAGGGAGGGTTCTTTACCCTTTTCCCTTTCGCCGTCGATGGTCATGCTGAAGTCTTCTACGGTCTGCCGCTGTTTCTTAAGAATAGATACGATATCGATGCCGCTGCAGCCTCCCAGGCCCATCAGCAGCATTTGCATGGGTCGGATGCCGAAATTCCGGCCGCCTGATTCGGGGCTGCTGTCGATGTGGGCGATATGTCCGTCGGCGTCTTTTGCTTCAAATCCGAAATCTCCTTGTACCCTCCTAAGTTCAATACGTGCCATAACAAAGATTTTTGCAAATTTACGGCACCTATGTGCTTATTTTGCACGAAATATCGAGATTGGCTCCATGAATTATTTTGACTATCAATATCCTTTTGAGCTGGAAGGGGGGGAAGTGTTGCCGGGAATCAGGGTTGCCTACCATACTTATGGGCGGATGAATGCCGACGGGAGCAATGTGGTGTGGGTTTGTCATGCGTTGACGGCCAATTCCGATGTGGCGCAATGGTGGCCAGGGGTAGTGGGGGACGAGGGGCCGATCCATCCGGACCGTTATTTTATTGTCTGTGCGAATATTTTGGGCAGTTGTTATGGCAGTACGGGGCCTTTGAGCGTCGATCCGCTGACCAACGAGCCTTATTACCGGAGTTTCCCTGTCATCACCATCCGGGATATGGTCAAAGCACATATTTTATTGCGGAAACACCTGGGCATCGACCGGATTCAGGTGCTGATGGGTGGGAGCATGGGCGGGTACCAGGCGTTGGAATGGTGTGTGATGGAAAAAGAGGTGATCGACCGTTTATTCCTGACCGCCACCTCTCCGGCGGAGAGTGCCTGGGGGATAGCTGTCCATACGGCGCAGCGGCTGGCCATCGAGGCGGACCCCAGCTGGCAGTTGCCGGCGCCGGAGGCAGGCCGCAATGGATTGAAGGCGGCCCGGGCTATTGGCATCCTGACCTATCGCAATTACGGGATTATGGTGCGGACGCAGACCGATCCCGACAGGGAAAAGCTGGATGGATTCAAGGCTTCTTCGTACATCAACTACCAGGGGGACAAGCTGGCGAACCGCTTCAACGCCTATTCGTATTGGCTGCTGACCAAGGCGATGGACAGTCATCAGCTGGCGCGGGGCCGGGGAGGTGATCTGGAAGAGATCCTGCGGGGTATCGGGCAAAAAACGTTGCTGGTGGGGGTGACGAGCGATATCCTCTGCCCGGTGGAGGAGCAGCTGTTCATGGCTGCGCACCTGCCGGATGCGGAGCTGGTGGAGATAGACAGTGCCTATGGGCATGACGGGTTCATGGTGGAGGGAGAAAAGATAGCCACTCTGTTGGGAGAGTGGCTAATGCGTTGATGCGGGCCGGGGCGCGGCGAGCGGCGGTCGCGGGCAAGGCCTGGCGATGCGCGTTACCAGGTCAGCTGGCCCTGGTAGTAATCCAGGATCTTGGTTGCCAGGATATAGCTGTATTTGGCTGCTATCAAATTTAGTTCGGCATTGTTCTTATTAGTATTATAGATAACGAAATCCAGAGAGGCGAGGGCGCCGGCGTTGTATTTGACCTGTGCGCCGCGGAACGATTCCTCGTAGTTCTGCACCTGGCTGTAGGTTACATTATAGGTGCGAAAGGCCTGCATCATCGTCACATAGCTTGACTCCACTGACTGGCGCAAAGTAGCGTTTACGGTTTTTTGATTGAAGATCGCCTGGTCGCGATTGACGAGTGACTGCCTGTAAAGAACGCGGTAATTCAGACGATTGAGAATGGGAATGTTCAGGGTGAGCCCTACACTGGTATTGACGTTGGCGTGAAACTGGGTATTGAAGGGAACGGATTTAGTAGGGCCATAGATGCCTTGTTGGGAATAGACGTTATACTGGTTGCCATTAACAGTGATATAAGAGCCATCCGGGGCGTAAGTAGTCCCTGTCAGGGCGTTGGTTGTGGCGGCGGTAGAGTAGTTGCTGTATACGCCGTAATACAAGGCAAGGGTGGGTGACATGTTCCCCCGGGCCGCTTGTACGCCTTTGATGGCGCTGGCCACGTGCAGGCGAGCGGCCTCGACAGCAGCGATATTCCTGAGAGCATTCTGATAGACCTGATCTACACTGGCGTTATAAAATGCCGGCGAAGCATCGACGCTCAAAGCGACCAGGTCCATATTGGGTGAATAAGGGATGTTCATGTCCTGCGCCAATTTCAGCTTGTTGTTTTCGAGCGCATTTTTTTCGGTGACGATGGTAAGTTCATTCGAAGCGAGGAGGCCCTTCGCATCTGTGAGGGCGGTCGGAGCGATGGCACCCAGGCTATCCTGAATTTTCATGAGATCGACCCGGTGCTGTTGATCTGCGGCCTGTTTGATCGAGAGGTCGAGTTGTTCTTTCGTACTGAGCACGTTGAGATAATCCAGGATGATGATGATGGTGATCAGATCTTTTTGATATTGCCAATCCTTTTTGTCGGCCTGATAAGCCAAAGAATACTGCTTAATAAAATTCTGAATACTGAAGCCGTTAAAGAGCGGCAGGCTGCCGGTTAACTGTCCGTACCCCTGGTTGTAATTTTCGGTGACATAAGTATACGTTACGGTATTAACGCTTTTACCGCCGTTGTTCAAATACTGAGCGTAGCCGCTTAAGGTCGGCAGCGCGTTGCCGACCTGCTGAAGTAAGCCGACCTGGGCCGTCCGGGCGGTGAATTCGAATGTTTTGACCGTAGGATTATTTTTCAAGGCGCTGTCGATACACTGCTGGACGTTAAAGACAACGGGTGGGGCGCTACTGCTTTGTAAGGTCAGGGAGTCGGCGCGTTGGCCGGCAAGGGAATCGGAAGTCTGAGCGGTAGCGGAGTGATAGAGGAACAGCAGGAAGAAAGCTGCTGTTATCGATAGTGTTCGTCGTTGCATGGTCATAGACATTTTTGGCTGCGAATAGTTGATTGGTTTAGGTGAGCTCCACTCTTCCGTCCAGCAGGTTGATGATATGGGAGCCGTAGGCGGCGTTCTTTTCCGAGTGGGTCACCTGTATAATAGTAACACCTTCATTATTGAGCTGTTTGAACAATTCCATGATCTCTTCACCTTGCCGGGAGTTGAGATTGCCTGTAGGTTCATCTGCGAGCAGCAGTTTGGGCTTGCCGATGAGGGCACGGGCGATACCTACCAGTTGCTGTTGTCCGCCGGACAGCTGGGTTGGGAAGAGGTCTTTTTTCCCGACGATCTGGAACCGGTCGAGAATATCCGCGACCATGGCCTGGCGTTCGGAGGATTTGATGTTCTGGTAGATGAGCGGGGTCTCGATGTTCTCATACACGGTGAGTTCGTCGATAAGGTGGTAAGCCTGGAAGACGAAGCCGATATATTGTTTGTAAAGTTGAGAGCGCTGCTTTTCTTTCAGGGTATGGACGGCGTTACCGAGGAAGAAGTATTCCCCTTCGGATGCATCGTCCAGCATCCCGATGATATTGAGCAGGCTGGATTTACCCGAACCTGAGGGTCCCATGATCGAGACGAATTCCCCTTCCTTTATATGCAGGTTGATATCCTTAAGAATGAAATTCGGTTTTCCGCCGACATTAATCCATTTAGAGATGCGCCTTAGTTCTATCATTTTAGTTAGAGTTTACAATTCTACTCTGGCAGCAGAACCGCCTTGTTGCTTTCAATCACATGCCAGCATTTAATCCTTTGATATACATTTACTTATACGACAATTGCCTGAACGGTAGTCCGGTTTTGATACAAGGACTGTCCGGTTTCGATACAGGTGCACCGGGCGGATGAACTTTGCTGCACCCGGTTATTCGGTACGCAGGTTTTTGACCGGATCGGCCAATAGGGCCCTAAGGGTCAATACGCCGACGACGACGAGGGCGATGAGCCCGATAAGGAATTCGGTGGCAAAAAAGGTCCAAACGCTGACAGATACGCGATAGGCGAAGTTGTCCAGCCAGCGGTTGATGAGCCACCAGCTGACAGGCAGGGCTACGGCCGAGGCGATGAGGGCCAGCCTGATGAAGTTGCCAGACATCAGGCGCAGGATGCTGATTGTCCCCGCGCCGAGGACTTTACGGATACCAATCTCCCTGGTGCGTCGTTCGATCGTAAATAAGGTCAGTCCAATGAGGCCCAATGTTGCAAGGAGGATGGCCAGCGCAGTAAAAAAAGTGATGGCCTGACCAAGGAGGCGTTCTTTTTCTGCCAGGCGGCCGAAATTATCGTCGAGGAAGCTGATATTGAAGGGAGTATCAGGGAGGAATTCCTTACCTGTGCGGCGCAGCCAGTCGAGGAAGTCGGCGGGATGACCGCCTCGCAGCCGGATGGCAAGCGTATTGCCGGTTGGGCTGTAGCGCAGGATAGCGGGGCCGATCTTTTCGTGGAGGGAGGCATAGTTGAAATCTTTTACGACGCCGATGACGCGTTCGCTGCCATTGATGATGGTGCCTATCGGATGGAACAGGCCGAGGGCGGACACGGCGGATTCGTTCAGGATAAGGGAGTTGGTGTCGGGCAAGTGATTTCTATCGAAATTCCTTCCGTCGGCCAGCCGGATGCCGAGGGTGGCGATATACTTTTCATCTGCCGGGAATTCCTGGATGAAGACTGCAGCGTTTTGTGAAGTGCCGGGCTTGTTGTAGGCGCCCATGGTCAGGCTGTTGCCGGCCGGCGTCCGGTTGCTGAGGCTGGTGGAGGCT
>PMUF01000110.1 GCA_003167015.1 Chitinophagaceae bacterium
CCGACCAGCAGCAGGCCGCCGATCCATACTTTCCATCCGCTTTTGTTGTTTGTGTTGCTCATAATATTTTATTTATGTTCATTATGTTCATCATATCGCATCGTCTCCAGGGCGAACTGCTCATCCAGCTTGTGCCTCGTCGGTTCTTCCTTCCGCAGGAGGGAGTAAATCACCGGGACGATAAAGAGCGTGACAAAAGTGGCTACGATCAGGCCGCCCATCACCGCACGGCCGAGTGGCGCATTCTGTTCNNGCGGAGCGTTTTGTTCGCCGCCCTCACCCAGGCCCATCGCCATCGGCACCATACCGATGATCATGGCGAGGGCAGTCATCAGCACGGGACGCAACCGTGTCCTGCCGGCGGCCAGCGCCGCTTCTACCGCATTCAGCCCCTTCTCGACCCGCACTTCATTGGCAAAGCTCACCATCAGGATAGAGTTGGAAACGGCAATCCCCACCGCCACTATAGACCCCATCAACGACACCGTATTCAGCGTCGTGCCGGTAATAGCCAGCATCCATAATATCCCGATAAAGGCGCCGGGTACCGCGAACAGGATAATAAAGGGGTCCAACCAGGTCTGGAACAGCACCACCATCAGCAAATAGACCAGCACGACTGAAAGGATCAGCCCCAGCCCCAGCGTCTTGAAAGTCTCATTCATGACCTCCGGCTGCCCGCGCATGTAAAAGTGCATGCCGGCAGGTACTTTCCCGATGCCGGCAATCTTCTTTTCGATATCGTCGGCTACAGAGCCCATATCCCGCCCGTCCACATTAGCGGTGATATCCATTACCCGCTGCACGGTATAGTGCGAGATAACGTCATATTCATTCATGAACTGCGCCGTGGCGATATTCCCCAGCGGCTGGGCCTGTGCGGCAGGAAGGTCTGTCGGCGACGGGTTGACGGTCTGCATCAGCGTCGTATTATTGGTCACGGGAGTATTCATGACGCTGTTCATGGAATTCAGCTGCGCATAAGGCACCTTCACCGCCACCGGGTAGTTCACATTGTTGACGGGGTTGATAAAGAACGACGGGGATACCAGTGTATTTGACGACAACGCAATCAGCATGGCATTGGCCGCATCCTGCTGCGTCATCCCCAGCTCCTGCGCCCTTTCGCGATCCACATTAATCTTGAACGTCGGATAGTCCAGCACCTGCTTGATGTTCACGTCAACGGTGCCGGGTATCGTCCTGATCTCATCCTTCAGCCGGGAAGCAATCTTATAAGATGAATCGTAGTTGTTGTACATGATCTGCACGTCGATCGGCGCCGACGTCCCGAAGTTCAGCACCTGGCTGACGATGTCGGCGGACTGGAAATAGATATGGCAACCGGGAAAGTTCTCATTCAGATCGGCACGGATCTTCCGCATATATCCCGCCGTCGGTTGATGTACAGGATTGAGGGCAATAAGGATATCCGCGTCCATGCTGCTGGTATTGTCGGTCTGGACGAAGCCCAGGTTGTAAAAGGTAGGTACCCCTAACATATCGTTGATGGACCCCAGCTCGGTTTTCGGAATGATATGCTGGATACGCGCTTCCGCCGAGTCGACCAGCCGTTCCGTCTCCTCGATACGGCTGCCGGAAGGAGCGCGGAAGTGGATCTTCATCATCCCGGTATCGGTTGTGGGGAAGAAGTCGGTCCCGATGATCTTCACCAGCGATAACGAAATCACTAATATCGCCAGCACGGACAACAGCACCACCGTGGGGTTCTTCAGACAGTTATGCAACACCGCGACATACCGGTCGGTGAACCGGCCGAAACGCCTGTCCCGCCATTGGTTGAATTTCCACGATACCGTTTTGAAGGCGCTCACGCCGACGGGAGCGGTATCGCCATGATATTCGCTGGCCATCAGCATCCTGGCCAGCACCGGCACCAGCGTACGCGACAGGATATAGCTGGCCATCATCGACACGACAACGGACAGCGCCATCGCCTGGAACAGGTATTTGGACGGCCCCGTCAGCAGCACCACCGGAAAGAATACGATACAGATCGCCAGGGTAGCCATCAGGGCAGGCACGGCGATCTGCTGCGCGCCGTCCAGGATTGCGATGGTCAGCGGCTTGTGCAGACCGATGTTCCGGTGAATATTCTCCACTTCCACGGTAGCATCGTCCACCAGCATCCCGATAGCCAGGGACAAACCGCCCAGCGTCATAATATTTAAGGAGTTGCCGGTTAGTTTGAGGACGATAATGCCCACCAGGATGGACAGCGGTATGGACGTACAGACGATCACGATACTCCGCCAGCTGCCGAGGAAGAACATGATCATCAGCGACACCAGGATGGCTCCGGTGACGGCCTCATGCAGCACGCTCTCGATGGAGTTCTCTACGAAGACGGACTGGTCGAAGTCCATCCGGAGATCGAGACCGTCGGGCGCCGTCTCTTTGATGGTCGGGATCATATCCTTTGCAGCCTCCACGACTTCCAGCGTGGATGCATTCGACTTCTTGAGGATGGACAGGTAGGCGGCACGGTGCCTGTTCACCCGCACGACATTGGTCTGATCGGCATAAGCATCGGCGATTTTGGCGACATCCCCCATGTTGACGATCTGCCCGTTGACGGATTTCACGGGAATGCTCTCGAATTCCTTCACCACTTCGGGGCTGGAATTGAGCTCTACATTGTATTCCCGCGTACCGATACGCGCCGTACCGGCCGGGATAATAAGGTTTTGAGCCTGTAACGCATTCAGCAGGTCATTCGGCGAAAGTCCCTTGGCCTCCAGAGCTTTGGGATCGGCGTCAATGACGATCTCCCTGGTCTTGCCGCCGAAAGGGGCCGGCGTGGAGAGACCGGGGATGGTAAAGAGGCGGATACGAATGAAGTTCAGCGCATAGTCATAAATCTTATCCTCCGGCAGCGTTTTGCTGTCCAGGGTGATCTGGGCCACCTGCACATTGGTTGCGTTGAACTGGATGATAAAGGGAGGTTGAATGCCGGGCGGCATCGAGTGCAGCGATACGTTGGCCGTAGCCGACATCTGCGCAATGGCCGCCCCGATATCGGTGCCCTTTTCGAAATAGACGTGCAAAAGGCCGATGCCCGGTTGCGACTGAGACTCGATCCGTTCGACTCCATTCACGGAAGAGGAAATACCCCGTTCGCACAGCAACACTACCTTCCTTTCCATATCGGCTGCAGACAGCCCCTGGTAGTTCCNNGAAAATATCCACCATCATCGACCTGATCGACATGATGCCCATGATCATGATGAGAAAAGCCATCACGGCAACAGTATAGGGCCTTCTTAAGGCCATTCTGACAATCCACATAGAAGAAACAAATTAGAACTTGAATAGAAACGGCCGCACACAGGACAAACATGAGCGGGTCATTCAAATGGCAGACAATACGGGATGTTACGAAATAAGAAGTATCAGATCCGGAGCCGAAGCAGCTGGAGATAGCGGGGTGGACCGCCTAAAGCCGCACACCCGCCCGATAAAGACAGACCGCCTGCCTGCAGCAAGCCATCCGTTCCGGGCTGGATATACATCGCGGGAATAAAAGAAATAGAAGACGGATCGGTCGGCCTGACGGACCGGCCGGCCGAAGGGACGGTATAGACGGTCGCATCTTTGTGAAGATAAGAAATCTTTATCCCTGGCGCGGAATACGCCTTCATGAACTGCGCAGTGGTATTATCCGGCGGCTGGATCTTATCGAGACAAATGATGAGGAACTTCTTGACCGGGCAGGAATACAACAGTACGAAGCACACACCCAGCATCAGCCAGGAGATCTGCCTGCATTTCTTTTTAGCTGGTGCGAATCGGTCCATTTGTCCGCAAAGGTAAACCAAAAACGACCCGGCAAAAAGTAATGCAATTCCTGCGGGGTCGTTTTAATCGAAATTTAATTATTTCCCAAACAAAGTGGCGAAGAAATTCTTCATGGCCTCCCAGGATGCTGTATCCGCTTTGGCATTGTACGCAATGGGCATATGGAATTTCTGGCCGTTGGCAGTAGACGCCGGATTGGTAAAAGCATGCGTTGCGCTGTCGTAGCCGATAAAGGTATAGGAGGCGCCGATAGAGTCCATTTGCTTTTTAAAGGCAGCTACATCTTTTGCCGTAACGAACTGATCGGCATTACCATGACAGACCAGGATCTTTGTCCGCAGCAGGTCTTTCCGCGCCGGCACGCCTATCAGCGAACCGTGGAAACTGACGACGCCCTTCAGATCGTCGCCCAGCCGGACCGTGTTCAACAGCACACCGCCGCCGAAACAATAGCCGATGGCGCCGATAGCGTTCGGATCGACCATATCGTAGGTTCGGATCTTTGCAATAGCAGAGTCGATGCGGATCTTCGCCTTTTCAGGATCGGCATAGAACGGCCCGGAATAAACTTTGGCACTGTCAGGATTGTCGGCGACTTTACCATCGCCGTACAAATCGACGGCCATAGCCACATATCCCAATTGGGCCAGCATCCGGGCGCGCATCCTGGGATAGTCGTTCAGCCCCCACCATTCGGGAAGGACAAGGATAGCCGGCCGTTTGCCCTTGATACTGTCGTTATAGGCGATATACCCGTCCAGCGTGGCCCCATCGGCCTTGAAGGTCACCGTCTCTTCTTTCAGCGTAACGGTGGAGTCGACGCCTGCAGGTGCTGATGTCTGTTTGTTGTCGTTATTGCTACAGGAAGTGAACAGGCAGGACAATAGTATACTGCCGGCATAGATTTTCAGAAAGTTCATGGATATCATTCGTCAATTCTTTTGAAGGTTAAAGATACCAAAACGCGGAAATACCTGCAAAAGATGCCTGTATCAATTACGGCAACGCAAATGCCACATACGAGTCCCCTGATTTCTTATGCAGCTTTCCGCCGCCGCACGCAATTACGACGTACTGACGCCCATCCACGGTATAGACGGAAGGGGTCGCGAAACCGGCAGCCGGCAAGTCGGTCTCCCACAGTAGCTGACCCGTACGTTTATTGAACGCCCGGAATTTTGCGTCGCTGGTTGCGGCAATGAATAACAGCCCTCCGGCAGTCACGACGGGGCCGCCATAATTTTCAGTACCCGAATGAATACCCCTGGCCTTTAGCTCGGGGTAATCGCCCAGCGTATCCCTCCAGACAATAGCAGCCTTATTGAGGTCTATCGCGGTAAGGGTGCCCCATGGCGGCATCACGGCCGGGTAGCCTTCTTTTGTCACAAACTTATTGTACCCGGTACTCGTATAAGGCAGATGAAAATACGGGTCTTCGGGCGTCTTGTTATCATTGACGAAAGGCCGCTGCTCGCTGGGAGTGTTATCCAGGATGAAGGCGGCGAGGGCATGTTTCTCCGCCGGGCTGAGTTGCCTGAAAGCAGGCATCATCCTGCGACCGGAAGAGACCAGCGTCAGAAACTGGTCTTCGGTATATTTCTTTTTCATCCCGATCAGTGAGGGGTAGTTGCCGCCGCCCTGTCTCTCCGGGCCATGGCAGGTCATGCAATTGGCGGTAAAGAGGGCCCGGGCTGCCTGACCGACGTTCATACCACCCGCAGCAGCAGGCGGTGGCGCCGAATTCACCATCGTCAGTATCCAGGGCATTTCATTCGCATTGACATACAGCAGCCCTGTTGTTGGATCATATGCAGGCCCACCCCATTCGGCGCCGCCGTCGAATCCCGGAAAGATCACCGTCCCTTCCCTGCTGGGCGGGTCAAATGGGTTGGAATGATACCCGGCCAGCTTTTTTTTGATATCCTGGTAAGAAGAATCCGGTACGAGTGTGTTGAGGTCGGCCTCGGTCAGCGATCGCCGTGCGAAGGAAGGCAGAACAGTGGGAACGGGTTGTGTGGGCGACAATTTTTCTCCCGCCAGTTCACTCACCGAAGGCACCGGCCTTTCGACGACGGGATACAGAGGCTGCCCTGTCGACCGGTCCAGCAGGAAGACCAGGCCGGATTTCGTGACCTGCACTACGGCAGCGATCGTCCTGCCGTCCTTTTGTACCGTCACCGGTATCGGCGGCGTCGGCGGATCACGGTCCCAGACATCGTGATGCACGGTTTGATAATGCCAGATCCGCCGGCCGGTGGCGGCATCCAATGCTATTACGCAATTGGCAAAAAGATCGTCGCCGATGCGGCGGCCGCCATAGAAATCGAAACTGGCTGATCCGACCGGCGAGAAAAGAACGCCTTTATCTTCATCGAGGCTGAAGCCTGACCAGGCATTGGCGCCGCCGAGATGCTTATACGCCGCCGTATCCGCCCAGGAGGAATAGCCCTCCTCGCCGGGATAGGGAATGGTATGAAAGATCCAGCGCAGACGGCCGGTGTGGACGTCATAGGCACGAATATGACCCGGGGCTGCAGCAGCCTCCTCGGCTACCCGGTCTCCGACAATGAGGAGATCTTTATAAATGATGCCCGGCGTCGTACCGGCCACATAGAGGTCTTTTACATCCCGGCCAAGATCATCGTGCAGATCGATCATCCCGTTCTCGCCAAAAGAAGGGACAGGGCACCCTGTCAGGGCATCGATGCAATACAACGAAGATCCGGCGGAATAGAACAATCGCTGGTCCTCCGCACTGCCACGATAATAGGCTATTCCCCGGCAGACATTGAGCGCCATTTTTTGGATGACGCCGCCGTCAGGCCGGGCAGGGTCGAAGCTCCATTTCAACTTGCCTGTGGCCGCATCGAGGGCGAAGATCTTCAGCCGCGGCGAGACGCCATACAGTATACCGTCGACGATGATGGAATTGACCTGGATCTGGGAATTGCTATCCGCATCGCCGGTGTGATATTCCCAGGCCGGGCGCAGCTGGCCGACATTGTCCGTGTCGATCTGGTGAGCGGCGGAATAATGTATATTGTCCTTACTGCCGCCATAGACAGACCAGGTGCTGTACTTCTCCGGTTGGCGATGACAGGCCGAAAGCAAACCAACGGAAATCAGCAGATAAAACAGGAAGTTCTTGGTCATTGGCAGTTGCAATGGTTAATAGACTAAATTTATTGCCTCAATTTATCATTATGTCGGCATATAAACAATCCTTTTTATTGACCCGGCTGGCGATCGGGACCAGCCTCTTCGGGCATGGGCTGGTGCGGCTGCAAAAACTGGACAAATTCGGTCACGGGATGGCGGCCCTGTTTCAGCATTCCATTCTGCCGCAGCCTCTCATACTGGCTTTCGGCTATTGCTTACCGTTCGTCGAGTTTGGGATTGGTCTGCTGACGCTGACAGGACTGTGGACCCGGCAGGCGGCAGTGGCCGGTGCGCTGCTGATGATCCTGCTGATTTTCGGGTCGACCACGGTCGAACAATGGGACGGGATATCCACTCAGCTAATTCATCTCGCTTTTTTTGTCGGGTTGCTGATCTTCGTCGACCGGTATGACAGTTGGTCCCTGGACCTGGCGCTTCGGCGACAGTAAGTTGAACAGCAGGCTGAGCAGCAAGGCGACTACGCAGCCGATCACTACGCAGATGACCCGCTCTATGGGTAGGAACCATTGTCCTCCCGTCTTTTCCCTGATCGTCACGATGACCAGCGCAGCCAAAGCAGGGCGCAAGGCGGTGGGGATCTTTAACGCAGTCCCGATAAAAATGACCAGGAAAACACCAAGGCATAGTGCCAGCAAAGACGGCAGATGCAGAAAATAAAGGCCCATCCCCACAGCACAGCCCAGAAGGTTGGCCTTCATCCGGTCGTAGGCCTGCCGGTTGCTGTTGTCAGGCGAAAAGGCGAGCACCACCGAAACGATCGCCCAAAAAAAAGGATAGGCAGGGAACCTGATATACAGGATATAACAAATCGAAACACCTGACAGGCATTTCAGCATATAAACCAGTTCAGGCAGCCATTTCTTCGTTATCAGTTCCATACATTATTGCTGATCTCCGCTGACGGCCGGCTGCAGGACGCGTCCGTCAAAGGTATACAGGACTGGCGAGGGCATGCGGATAGCATTACCCGTGGCAGTGCTCCAGATGATGGCGCCGGTCGTAGGGTTGAAGGCGTAAAGCTTATCGTCATACGACCCGACATAGACCCCATTTTTGCCGACAACGGGACTGGACTGAATGCGACCGCCGGTGGCAGTGCTCCAGATAACAGCGCCCGTTTGGGCGTCAAAAGCATACAGCTTGCTATCGAAACTACCCACATAGACAACTCCATTACTGACAATAGGGCTGGACTGGATCCGCCCGCCCGTAGCCGTACTCCATATTTTCTGTCCCGTGAGGGCGTTGAAGGCATAAAGAGAGTTATCGTAGCTGCCCACATAGACAATACCATTGACGACCGTCGGACTCGACAGGATACTGTCATTCGTAGCCGCTGTCCAAATTGTAGCTCCGGTCGACGCATTAAACGCATACAGATGCCAATCGCTGCTGCCTACGTAGACGATGCCGTTGCTGACGGCAGGGCTCGAGTCGATGGTGTCCCCGGTCGAAGCCACCCACACCGGCGTTTGTGTATAAATATCCAGCGCATATAATTTATGGTCCTGGCCGCCGATATAGAATACTCCGTTGACGACAGTGGGACTTGACGACAAGGTCTGCACGGGTTGTGCGCTGTTCAGCGGTATGCCCGCTCTGTCCGTGCCCCAGGTGTCATGACCGTACGTAGTATCCACATCGAATATATTTCCGCCATAGCTGGCAAAAAAAACATAGCCGTCAAAATATGCCGGGCTGGTCAGGATAGCCGCTCCGCCCAACGAATTCCATTTTTTTGCGCCGGTTAACATATCGAGTGCATATAGACGCTCGTCGGTACTGCCAACATACACCGTTCCGTTGACGATGGTAGCACTGGACTCTATGTCGCCCAGCGTGGTAAAAGTCCATACTTTGCCCCCCGTCAGTGCATTGATACAATAAAAATTCTCGTCCTCACTGCCAATATATAAATACCGGTCGTCTATGGCGCCTGCCGTAGTGATCGATATAGTATTGGAGTGCAAAGAGGTGTCATTCCCATGGATAGCCGTCAGCCGGAAATAATAGGTTTTCGTAGAGTCCAGCCCGCTGACAGTCGCTGATGTCCCGGTAACCGTCGCGGGATTGTAGTTGGGTAATGGATTGGCAAAGGCGGTATCCGTGGCCACATAGAGATTGTAGCTGGAGGCCGGGCCGTCCTTGTCCCAGGCCGCCAAAAAAGAATATACCCCGACATCGGCTACAGGCAGGGCCGTAGGGGTCACAAGCGGGCCGTTATCGGTGTTTGATTTCTTACAGGAAACAATGCAAAAGATCATGAGCAGCAATGTCAGGATTGTACCTTTCAAAAGGTTGACCATAGATTTCATATAAAAGAGATTAAAAGGAATAACTTACCGTCGAAAGATATTGGAAGAAAGGATCAAAAGATGACCAGGTGAATAGGCTAGAGGGATATTGTCGAGAGGAAACTATGGATTTAGCGACGGCCTGAAGATATTGAACAAATGTACAAACCTTTTTTGCAATATCAAGAAAATTGGCTAAAAAAATTGCTGAAATCATAATAACTAATTGATTATTAATATGCCGACGTTCTACAGGCGGGGAAGGTCCAGGTGGTTCAGACCCAGGTGGTTCAGGCAGGAAGTCCTGGCGCTGTATTTTGCCTTTCAGGATAAACGTACGCCCCTGCGCGTTAAAATCCTGGTTGTCGTTGCCTTGCTGTATCTGATAGACCCTATCGACCTGATCCCTGACGTGATCCCGGTATTCGGTTACCTCGATGACCTTCTCATAGTGCCTTTATTGCTGCACCTGGCCTTCAGGTGGCTGCCCGCTCCGGTCCGCGAAGACTGCCTTTTCAAGGCGTATAAACAGGCTAAACGGCTCCGGCTGATGGGTTGGCTTTTAGGCCTGCTCCTGATCGGGATGCTGGTGGCCATCTTTCTGCTGGGCAAACATATGGGGCAGAATTTCCACGGATAGCCACGGGCATAAATCTTCTGTTGTACCGCTGGGAGTTTAACGATATTAAGTGTTTGTGCCTAATGCCTGGTAAGTTTACTGATCACCGAATGGATTTGCAAAGCGAAAAGCTGTGAAACTGGTCAGCCGTAGTGCATCTTTGTGGCGGTAATCAACCGTCGCAAAAATCCAATTTCCTTGTAAGCCCAGAATCCAATCCTGAAAGCCGATCCAATCCTGTGAGATAAGCCGAGCCTGTGCACAAACCACTGTACCTTGATGCCGAACCCTTGACAGTGAATGCATTGACCCGCCGATGAACCTCGGCGGGTTTATTTTTTGCCGGTGGATAACTTGAGGAAATATGCCTTCCTTTTTGGGTTTTTTGTCGTATATTTAAACATACCCGAAAATTGTTTCAAACAACTTATGAAGAGCCTGTGCATTTGTTTACTTTTTTTACCGTATTTCACGTCGAACGCCGACAAGAATGACTGGACCTTGAGAAAGGATAAAGACGGCATTGCCATCTTCAGCAGGCATTCGGATTTGTCGAAATACAATGATCTCCGTATTGAGGTGGACCTCCCCGGTACACCCGCACAGCTCGCCTCTATTTTACTCGACGTACAGAATTACCCCGGTTGGGCTTATGCCACTAATTCGACCGTCATGGTAAAAAAGGTCAGTCCAAGCGAAGTCATCTATTACTCGAAGATCGACGTACCCTGGCCGGGAACTGACCGGGATTTTTACGCCGACCTGAAAGTGAATATGGACCCCGCCGGCCGGACCCTGAATGTCGAATCCGTAGGGATGAAAAATTATCAGCCCGAGAAAAAGGATCTGGTGCGCATCCCGATGTCTCATGCCATTTGGACTGTAACGACCCAATCTGACAAGACGGTACATTTACAATATATCCTGCAGTTGGACCCCGGCGGATCTGTACCCGCATGGATCCTCAATGCCTTCTCCCTCAGAGCTCCGATGGAGACTTTTGGCAACCTCAAGCGAAGGATGATGGACATGAACAGGTAGGGCCTAATCCCTTCAGCAGGGTACGCCTATGCCTTCTTCTTCAGCGTAAACACCGTAATCTCCGGCCAGATGCCCAACCGGCCCGAAAAAGCCAAAAAACCAAACCCCCGGTTCACATACAGGTAACGATCCTTTTCATTCGCCAGCCCGGCCCAGTCCAGGTATCGGTATTGGACAGGACTCCACCGCCATCCCGCCGTTTCCACGCCAAACTGCGCCCCATGCGTATGACCGGATAAGGTCAGGTGAATCGTTGTAGGATGATACCTGATTTTTTCTTCCCAGTGTGTGGGGTCATGTGACAGGCAGATCTTAAATGCATCCTTGTCTACCCCGCGCAGGGCCTTGTCCAGGTCCCCGATCTGGATAAACCCCTTACCCCAGTTCTGTACGCCGATCAGCGCAATCTTCTGCCCCCCTTTCTCCAGCATGACATGTTCATCCAGCAGCAGGCGGTATCCCAACGTTGTGTGGTGCGCCTTTAATTGCTGTAGGTTATCGGCCTTCTCCTGCTCGCTGTCCCATCGGATATAGTCCCCGTAATCATGATTACCGAGAATGGAAAACTGGCCGTATGGCGCCTTCAACGTACTGAACATGTCGATATACGGTTGAATCTCCCAGGCTGCATTGTTCACCAGGTCGCCGGTAAACACAAACAGGTCGCTTTGTTGCGCCCTGGCCAGGTCGATACCCCTCTGTACCGCCGCCTTGTTGTCAAAACTGCCGGAATGAATATCGGAAATCTGCGTGATGGTAAATCCGTCAAAAGCATCGGGAAGATCGTCGAAATAAAGCGTCACCTTATGCAGCCGGTAATCGTATTTGCCCTTCAGCATGGCATACATAAACGCCGTGAAAGGTACCGCCGCCACCAATACCGCTATTTCGCTGACAAATTTCCGCCGGCCCGGGAAGAAAGGCTCACCCGTCGTGCCTGCCGGCCGGACGAAGTGATCGATAATGCCATAGAAAAATCTTACTAAGTCGCCAATCAGCAACACCAGCCCGAAAAATAGTTTGGTGATCAAAAAAGCAAGGAAAAGACTCAGCATCCATTCATGAAAGGGCCGCATTCCCGCAGCGGTCCTGAAACCCGAAATCCCGCCAAAAAACAGCGCCGTCACCCCGAGGGATACGACAAGGTAACCCCATTTGACTATCTGCCGCCAACGCGCTGACTTCCATCCTGAAGTAAGGGTCTGCAAGCCATTGAATACATAAAAGTCCAGCAAAAGGCTGACCGCAAGAAAGATCAGAAGGATTTTTAGAACGCCGCTGCCACGCATAATTAGAAAAGGTGATTATCCTCAAATATACATTCATTTTATTTTCGTAACTTTGCTCACCGCACTGCGCCGAGGCCTCCTGTCATTTGGCCGTCAAAACAACAACGCAACTGCCTTCTTGTCTTATAATATAGCCAGTCTTACCTGATTTGTCAGCCCCTAAAATCGGGACGACTTTTTGATCAATACTGTACAGTTGTATAATCATTTTTAAACTAAACGAGGAAAATATAATGTCAGAAACATGGAACAAAAAAGAACGCGAAAGAAACAAGCAAGCAAAAAAGAAAGAAAAACTGGAAAGGAGGCAGGAGAAAAAACTGGCTCCTAAAGGCAGTCATGATCTGGAAAGCATGCTGGCCTATGTGGACGAAAATGGAGATCTTTCTTCCAAGCCGGCAGATCCCAGAAAAAAAGTCGTCATCAATGCGGAGGATATCGATATCACCTCCAACAGGCCGGCGGCAAATCCTGAAGATCAGGTCCTTGTCGGTGTAGTCACGCTCTTTAAGACCGACAAGGGATACGGTTTTATCAAAAACCTGGACACCCAGGACAGCTATTTCTTCCACATCAATTCTTTGATAGATCCGGTCAAAGAAAACAACAAAGTAAGTTTCGAGGTCGAGAAAGGTCCCAAAGGACTAAGCGCCGTCAATGTGCGGGTGGTCAGGGCCTAGCCCCGGCTACGGGCCTGATTACAATAACATGAACAATGACCGCTCATAGTTCTTCCCTTCGATATTTTTTAATGCTTCCGTACAGGACAGGCAATGGAATTTGGAAATATCCGCCACCAGCAACGGGACGGCATTATAAAAATTGAATTCATGTATTTGTGGCCAGGGCCAGGGCTTTTCCCTGGTAGTGAAAGGCAATATGACCTGCAATGCTCTTTTCAACGATTTACCGGAGGGGGTTTCCAGCGTCCATAAGTTGACAGAAGTCTGTTGGGACAACTCCGCAACAACGACAAATGCATTGAGGATAAAGACCGAGTAATGCAGCGACGTCGTCCGCGTCAGTTCCAGCGGGAACAATCCACTCGTACCCATTTGCCTGTCCAGCCTGTCAGCCGCACGCTGCACAATCTTCCCGGCCAGTTCAACGCTGTCGGCAAACAAAGCCATCGCCAGGCTTTGCGCATCATACCAGACCCCATGGTTGTTTTTGGAATTCATTTCCTTCTGAGCGATCCCGCTCGCCTGCATCCAGCTTAAAAAGGCGGAAAACCACTGCTTCATCGAAGCCTGATCCCGGGCCGTCCAATACCTGGAAGTGTGTAACAGCCTGATCCCGTCGATAGCCCAGATAAAAAATCGCGAATCGATCAACCCTTCCGCCCTTCCTTCTGTAACCCCCTTTACCGCCTGGCCATAATTCAGGTTGGGATTCATCCGGGTAGCCGTATCCAGAAACCATACCTCTGCCAGTCTACTTGCATGCCGGGCATATTTCTCATCATTGGAAAAATACCAGGCCAGCGACAGCAGATAGATATTATTACAAACGACCGGCAGATTGGTCTTATCTGTATATTGACGCACTTCCGGGTTCACCACCCCATCCTTGTTGATATAGGGAAGCCCGTTGGGTTTAGACGGATCGGGCCAGAAGTACGGCGCAATGCTCATATAATCATGCTTGTCACCGCTGGGCGGAATACCGTTTTTTTGCATGACCGATACAGGCGCGTAATCCAGCAGTTTATCGGCATCCTGCAGCAGCTGCTCATAAGCCGGCATCAACGCAGGGTCCTTCGATCGCACCCTTGCCCTCTTATTGGCCAGCGTATTGAAATCGAGTTTGATGATATCCGATTTCGATAACAACGAATCCTGCGCCATGCCCATCACCGTCGCCAGGCAGCATAGCCAAACAGCCAACCAAGGTTTCCAAATCGACATGATAGGATAATTTATTTGATAAAATCTTCCCTCATCGGGCTGAATACATCGATCAATACCCCGGCTTCTATACACACGGCCCCATGCAGGATATCGGGCGGGATATAATAGGCGTCACCCTGTTGAAGCACTTTCTTCTGACCATCGATCTCTATCTCGAAGACCCCGCTTTCCACCTGCGTGATCTGCGAATGGGGATGCCTGTGCAGCGCCCCCACCCCACCGGCCTCGAATTGTACCTTGACCAGCATCAGCTGCTCGTCGTAAGCCATCAGCTTTCGGTGAATCCCCTTTTCGACTTCCTGCCAGGGTACATTGTCATTTTCGATAAAATTGCTTGCCAATGCGTTTGTCTTCATATTTGATTATTTTGTTAAGCCTCAACCGGACGGACCATTCTACTGTCCAAGCAAGGAATCTAAAGCCACCTGCGCAAACGGGATAGGCAATAAAGGATTCGCACTCGGCACCGTTACCCCCTTACCGGCCAATAACGCCGGTTGTATCCTGCCCAAACGGATCAGGTCATATCTGCGATGCCCTTCCATACACAGTTCCCAGGCACGCTCATTCAACAGGGCAGTGATAAAGTCATCCGGCCCGGGTGTCGTCGTAAAGTTAAGCTGATTTGTGCCAGTTAGGCCAGCCCTGGCCCTAACGGCGTTGATTCCATTGAACTGGTTCGGGTCCAGGGGATTCAGAAAATGCAAAGCCTCGGATTGCATCAGCAGCACATCCGCATACCGGGTAATGATCCAATTCGCCTCGGAGTTATTGCTTTGCGCTGTCCAGGTCGGATCACTGCTGAATTTTTTATAATAATACAGCGGATCTATGGTTATCGTCCCGTTGGCGCTTTTGTCCTGGTTGGTAATATTAAAATTCCTTCGGATCGTATCGGCAGGGATATAGGTATTATAAAAAGTCGCCGGAACGTAAAAAGAGGCGGAACCAGCCGGGGTCGTCTTTGCCGACGTCAACATCCGGATAATGATATTCCCGACGCTGGGCGGTTCCGCAAATTGTACGGAGAAAATATTCTCGGGCTGTGCCGGAAATTTATTGGTCCAGTCAAAGATCGATTTATAGTTTGGCAATAAGATGTACTGCCCTGAATTGATGACCTTATTACATTCCGCCAGCGCATTGGCATAGTCGTTCGGGTCCGCCACCGTAGTGGTAGCCCTCGTCAGGTAGACTTTGGCCAGGATCGAAGAGGCCGCTCCGGAAGAAACCTGCCCCTTATTGGCCGCGATGATATTGCTTTCCAGCAGGCAATTCGCCTCGGCATATTGCAGGTCACTGATGATCTGCGTATAAATATCTCCAATGGCTGCCTTGGGTGGAAAAAGATTGGACGTCGCGCTGGTCGGCGTGATCAGCAAAGGCACCTCGCCAAAACTCCTGACCAGCTCAAAATACCCCAGCGCCCGCAGGAAGCGTGCATTACCGACAATATTATTCCTGCTGTTGGTATCCATGGAGATCTTTGGCACATTGGCAATGACATCGTTTGCCCGGTTGACCATGCTATAAATATTGTTCCACCAGTTGGCGACTTCACCATTGGAACTGGTCTCCGTATAATTCCCCAGGGTGATCCGGTCGGACGAGCTGGTAGACGGCACTGTCAGATCTTCTCCGCCCAGCTCCGTAACGGTCCAGGATGTCCTGCCATAATAGGTTTGTGCGGTCAACGTGGCAAAGACCCCGTTCAACGCTACGGCAGCATCCCCTGCCGACTGATAAAAATTGTTGGTGCTCAACAGGCTGTACGGCGTTTCCGTCAGAAATTTCTTACAGGAACCGACCGCAACAAACATAATAAGTAATATGATAATACCCTTTTTCATAACGGCTTTTTTAATGTTATACATTATAATCCCATTTTTAATCCCACCAGGAATGACCTCGCTGAAGGATAGGAGCCATAGTCCGTATTCAAACTGAGATTATTGGCATTCGTATTGTTCCCATAAGAATTGACCTCGGGGTCAAATCCGATATAATGAGTCAGCGTGACCAGGTTCTGACCGGTGACATACAGTAACAACGATTTGATGGTCTTATGCGCGGGTACGTCGATGTTGTAGGACAGCGATACCGTTTTGACCCGCAGATAGCTGCCGTCTTCGATCACATCGCTGGTAATACCCGTACTCCTCCTTAAAGTGCTGCTAACCCTTGGCAGGGTATTGCTCGTGCCGGGACCGGTCCAGCTGTGGACAACCGATGACAGCTTGTTGTCGGTCGAAAAACCGTTTTGAATGTCATACAGGTTTTCATTCAAAATATTATCCCCGTACACACCCTGGATAAACGCGGATAAACTGAATCGCCGATAGCGGAGATTATTGCTAAAGCCATAGACGAACTTGGGCAGCGCATGACCAATGATCACCCTGTCGGCCCCCGTAATACTGCTATCGTGATTTTCATCGACATAGATCGGATCACCCGGGTTGACCACCGGGCTCTTCTGACCCGACGCCTTGATCTGTTCTTCATTTTGCCAGATACCGGCAAACTTATAGCCATAGAACGACCCGATCGGTTGTCCCACCTGCAGGATCGTCGTCGGCTGCCCGCCTCCCGTAAAAATGCTCGTGCTCGAATTACCCGCCAGGAGATCATTGGTCCCGTTCAGGTTCAACACCTTGTTCCTGTTGGACGAGAAATCCCCAAAAACCCGCCAGCTAAAGTCCTTCCGGTCGATCACCAGGAAATCCAACCCGATGTCGATCCCCTTATTTCCTACACTTCCGGCATTGATCAGCTCGCTCGAGAAACCCGAGGTGGTGGGCACAAATTCATTGAACAATAGTTTGGTTGTTTTTTTGCTGTATACATCGACGGTCCCGGTCAACCGGTTACTGAACAAGCCAAAATCGAGGCCCAGATCCGTGGAGGCCGTCTGTTCCCAGCTCAGGTTCGGGTTCGGGATATTATTGATCGCGACACCGACCACCCGGACATTATCCAGCGTATAGCTGGTTGACGTGTATTGCGGAATGGATTGGTAATCGCCGATCTCCTGATTACCGGTCACGCCATAACCGACCCTTAGCTTTAGATCGCTAAAGAAATTCATATTCCGGATAAAGCTTTCATCGATCAGCCGCCATGCCACCGCTCCCGAAGGGAAATAACCCCACTTATTGCCGACGCCAAAACGCGACGATCCGTCAGCACGCATGGTCGCCGTAAAAAGATATTTTTCAAAAAGCCGGTAATTCACCCGCCCGAAATAAGAAGCCAACGTATTTTTTTCCTCACTGCTGGACGGCACCAGCGGCGTGGAACCGATGCTCAGGTTATTCGTCCCCAGGTCATTGGTAAAGAACCCATCCGCCGCACCGCCCAACGTACCCTGCTCAAATACCTGCCAGGAGAAACCGCCTACCGCATTGATGACATTATTGGCATTGATCTTTTTATCATAGGTCAGCGTATTTTCATTGACCCAGCTATAACTGGTATTTGCGTTTTTGACCGCATTCCCGGTAGAGGTATTTTGTGTGCTCAGATACAGGTAAGAAGGCGTATAGAAATCCAGTGTCGTATATTCAACATCCGCCCCTACGAGTGCCTTATATTTCAGTCCTTTGATAAACTCGTATTCTACGTATGCATCGGTGAGCATCCGGAAATTATTGGTCTTGTTCGTAGTGCTCAGCGCATAGGCGACCGGGTTGCCCGCCAGGTCCACATATGGAGCAGGTCCGGTGGTATAGGTATAGGCCCCCGTGCTGTCCTTGATGGGCAGCGCCGGATTA
This sequence comes from Chitinophagaceae bacterium, assembly GCA_003167015.1. GTDB lineage: Bacteria > Bacteroidota > Bacteroidia > Chitinophagales > Chitinophagaceae > Puia. The sequence goes on from PMUF01000110.1 coordinate 17,926, forward strand.
AAGCGCAAAGCGTCGTACATCGTTCCGCCCGCAGCCCCCCCGTTCGTGTTCACCAATGCCTGGTTCTGGCTGGAAAAGGCCAGCTGCGAGGCCAGCCCCATCCTTACCTTCGGGCTGATCGTCTTGTCAAAATTAAAGCGTAGCGATCCCCTTTTAAACCAGGAATTGATCACGATGCCTTCCTGGTCGAAATAATTCCCGCTGAGATTGTACCGGCTATCCGTCGTGCCGCCGTTTAAAGAGAGTTGGTAGCTTTGGATCGGCGCCGTTCTCAGCACCGCCTTTTCCCAATTCGTCCCCTTACCCAAACCGCTTATCTGGGCGGACGTATAGGGCAGGGCGGTCGTAACACCTGTCAACTGGTTGTTTTGCGCCGTCACCGAATCGAGATAAGTGGCAAACTGGTTCGCATCCATCATATGATACAATTTGCTGACGCTCTGGAGCCCGTAATAGGTCTCGAAATTCACCGCTGTTGCCCCGGCCCGGCCCTTTTTCGTGATGATCAGGACCACGCCATTC
>PMUF01000056.1 GCA_003167015.1 Chitinophagaceae bacterium
CGAATTATTTTGTGCTTAAAGGCTGCCTCCGGCTTTACTTCATCCAGGAGACCGGCGTCGAACAGATCATCCAGTTCGGTATAGAGAATTGGTGGATCACCGACCAGCAAAGCCTCGACTGGCAGCAGCCCTCGCATTTTTATCTTCAGGCCGTCGAGGCGACCGGTCTGGCCGTCCTCGATCGTACAGCAGCTACTGCCTTGCCCGACCAGGTGCCCTGTCTCGACCGCTATTTCCGGCTGATCGCTCAACGCGCCTTTGCCGCATCCCAGCAGCACCGGTATTTCGTGCAGAACCTCTCCGGTGAGGAACGTTATCATCAATTCGCCCGCCTCTTCCCCGATTTTATCCAGCGTATCCCCCAATACATGGTCGCCTCTTACCTCGGTTTCACCCCCGAATTCATCAGCAAGATCCGCCGCCGCAAATAATTCTTAATCTCGATTATTTTTTCGCCCTGCCGCCCGGCCGAACTTTGCCCCTGTAAAACATTCAACTATGAACACAAGAATCAAAATCGACCAGGTCGAACCCGCCGCCTACAAAGTGTTGTATAATTTTTCCAAGTATGTCAAGACCTCCCGGCTTACCCCCATCCATCAGGAGCTTATCAAGATCCGAGCCTCCCAGATCAACGGCTGCGCCTTCTGTATCGACATGCACACCCGCGATGCCCGCGCAGCCGGCGAGACCGAACAGCGGATCTATGCCCTCAACGCCTGGCGCGACACCAGCTATTTCACGCCCGAGGAACGTGCTATCCTTGCTCTCACCGAAGAAGTGACCCTCATCGGCCATCACGTCTCCGACGCCACCTACCAGGAAGCTGCCCGCCTCTTCGACGAAGTCTACCTCGCCCAGATCATCATGACCATCGTCCTGATCAACTGCTGGAACCGCGTCGCCATCACCACCGGCATGCAGCCCGCCTAATTGCTCCCCGGCTGATTGGAGCCCCATCCCCCAGATCTGTAGAGAATACTTTTTCGCTGATTTACAGGATTATGTGCTATTTATGTGATTTTTATCACACTTTTGGCACTTAATATGTGATAAATGCCAGCCTGCATGGCTCTTGCACCACGCATATCTTCATGATAATTCAGATTAAAACCTAAGAATTTCCCTTGAAATCCTTATTTTTACAAGCTTATATGCCAATTAAGTGATTTATTTCACACTTTCGGCACATAAACTGTGAAATGGAGGTCAAAAGAACCATACAAAAGAAGCTGTTCGCCTGGAAAACGGCTCCGGACCGCAAGCCCCTCATTCTGCAGGGAGCCAGGCAGGTAGGAAAGACCTGGCTGCTAAAACACTTCGGCGCAACGGAATTCGATCAAGTGGCTTATTTCAATTTTGAAGAACAGCCTGACCTCAAGCAATTTTTTCAGAATACCAAAGACATTCCAAGTATTGTTCGAAATCTTTCCCTGGTACATGGACATGCTATTACGCCACAAAATACGCTCATCATATTTGATGAGATCCAGGAGTGCAATGATGCGCTGAACACCTTGAAGTACTTCTGTGAAAATGCTCCGGAATATGCTATAGCCAGTGCAGGCTCACTATTAGGAGTGGCGATGTCCCGCGGAAATTCCTTTCCGGTTGGGAAAGTGGATTTTCTGCACTTGCGCCCTATCTGTTTTTCCGAATTTTTATCCGCTGCTGATCCCAACTTATTTGCATTTCTGGAGAGCATCGACAAAATACAGCCCATCCCGGACATTTTCTTTCATCCCTTGGTGGACCAGTTGAAACTGTTTTTTATCTGCGGCGGAATGCCGGAAGCGGTCGTAACATTGCTGCAAAAACAGGATACGGAAAAAACACAGCAGATACTACAAAATATACTTAGCGCCTATTCTCTGGATTTTTCTAAACATGCAGAGAACAGGGAGATTCCCAAGATCAATTACCTCTGGGCTTCCATTCCTTCTCAGTTAGCAAGGGATAATAAAAAATTTCTTTACCAGTCCGTGAGGCACGGCGCCCGTTCCCGGGAATACGAAGATGCTTTATTGTGGCTCTCTCATGCGGGTTTAATTCATCGTATTTTTAGAGTCTCAAAGCCGGCCTTACCCCTTTCTGCCTATGACGATTTGACTGCATTCAAACTCTATCTGATCGATGTGGGTCTCTTGCGTAGACTGTCATTTTTGGACCCGATTGCTATAAGAGAAGGCAACCGGCTATTTACCGAATTTAAAGGTGCTTTGACTGAAAATTTCGTTTTACAGCATCTGATTTCTCATTTTGAAGTTACCCCGCGCTATTGGAACTCTGGAAATCAGGCGGAAGTGGATTTCTTGATTCAGGTGAAAAATGAGATTATCCCCATTGAGGTAAAATCCGACGAGAATATACGCAGCAAAAGCCTTACTGTTTACAATGATCTTTACAATCCTTCCATCCGTCTTCGGTGTTCTTTGAGAAATTTAAAGAAGGATCAGGGTCTTCTTAATATTCCATTGTTTATGGTCGATTATATAGAAAAATTACTCAGGCTGTCTTAATTAGTATCCACTCTTGTACCCCCACTAGCGCCTCCCCGAGGTCCCCCCATGGCACGATATTCCGTATCTTACATCCTAAACTCACGGGCATGAAAACCGCCTTCTTCACCACCGCCTTCCTCGCCATCACCATCCTGGCCTCCGCCCGGCAGACACCCGCCCCGGCCTCCGCCCAGCAGGTAACCGTCCTCACCAACGCTACTATCATCGACGGCACCGGCAGCAATGCCCAACCTCATATGACCGTCGTCATCGACGGGGGTCGAATAATCCGTATCGTCCCGGGTAAGGTCGTCATACGTCAAGGGGCCGTCCAGATCGATATGACCGGCAAATATCTCATGCCCTCCATCATCGACTGCCATACCCATGTCGGCAATCTCAAGGGGACCACCACGTCGGGAGAAAACTATACGCCGGAGAATGTTCGCCGCCAGCTGCAAAAGTTCCAGGACTTCGGCATCGCAACCATCCTTTCCATGGGAACCGAACAACCCATCGGTGTGGCCATCCGCGATTCGAGTAAGGCCGGCCTGATCCCCGGTGCGACCCTATACTCGGCCATCTATGGGTTTGGCGTCAAAGGCGCCATGCCGCCGGAATCCGCCGGCTTCACGCATATCTATCGCCCGGAAACACCCGAAGAAGCCACCAAAGACGTACAGGAACTGGCGCCCCTCCACCCCGATGTCATCAAAATGTGGGTCGATGACTTCTATGGACAGTATAGACAGGATCAGATCATGCGGCCGGAGATCTATACCGCCATTATCAAAGAGGCCCACGCCCATGGCATCCGGGCAGCGGCCCATCTCTACTATCTGTCAGACGCCCACCGGCTCGTCGACGCGGGCCTCGATATTATGGCGCACAGTATCAGGGATGCTGAAATAGACGATACCCTGGTGGCAGAGATGAAACGCCGCCATATAGCTTATATACCCACGCTCTCCCTCGACGAATTTGCCTTCGCCTATGAAGATGACCCTGTCTGGCTCACCGATCCCCGCTTCAAAGCCTCCCTCGAGCCGGGAGTATATGACATGGTTACCAGCGCAGCATATAAGGAAAAGATCAGCAAAAGCACCGTCACTCCACAGGAAAAAATGGCCTTGCCGATAGCGCTCAAAAATCTGCTGACTCTTTATCGGGCAGGAGTGCTCATCGCGCTCGGTACCGATGCCGGCGCCAGCCCCATCCGCGCCCAGGGATTCTCTGAACACATGGAAATGGCGCTCATGGTCCGTGCCGGCCTCACTCCATTGGAGGCAATCAGGATCGCCACCCTTAATGGCGCCCGCCTGCTCGGCATCGAAACGGACCAGGGCAGCCTGGAAAAAGGCAAGAAGGCCGATTTCATCGTGCTCGATAAAGACCCGCTGACAGATATACACAATACCCTTTCCATTGACGCCGTTTGGAAAGACGGCATTAAAGTCAGCGACGGCCCCCTGACTCACTACCAACAATAAATCATGCAAAATCGCCAACACCTCGAGACCGGGACCGGTACCCGTGATTCCACCACCTGGGAATTCGATGGCATCCGCATGGGCCACGCTGTTTCCAAATTCAATACGCTCACCAGTTTCAACGCCAGCAGCCCTAACACCGACGTCGTCCGTCTGCACCTCGGCCTCAAAGGTAACTACAGCTTCCACTATCGCCAGCTCGACACCACCTTCCACCTCGTCGGCGGCCACCACAATATCCTCTATTCGAAAGACTTCGACATGACAGTGGAAAACCGGACCCTCGAACTGGAAACCTTCGGCATCCAGTTTCCGCGGGAGACTTTCCTCCGGTTCACTCAAAATGCCAACGACGGGCTCAAAAAATTCGCCGCCCAGATCATGAACGGCGAAAACGCCCTCCTGTCCGATCAATGGGGCGCCGTCGACCCCGCTATACAGCAGGTCATCGGCCAGGTCATCCATAATCGCTACGCCGGCGACCTGCTCCGCTTATTCCTGCTATCCAAAAGCATCGAGATCCTTGTCTTGTGTGCCGAATCCTGCCTGCTCGCGGCCGATAAGAAAGAGACTTACCTGAAAACTGCCGCCGACAAGGAAAAGATCATCGCCGCCCGTGACCTCGTCAACCAGCGCGTCCACTGCCCGCCCAGCCTCACCGAGATCGCGACAGCCGTCGGGCTCAACGAATATAAGCTGAAGCGGGGATTCAAAGAGACCTTCCAGACCACCGTATTCGGCTATCTCACCGCTCAACGCCTCCTCCTGGCCAAACGATACCTGCTCGATACCGACAAGACAGCCGCCGAAATAGCCTTCGACCTCGGCTATGCTACCCCCCAGCACTTCAACAACGCCTTCAAAAAGCATTTCGGCCATACACCGGATTCAATCAGATCAGGCCGGCGCGAGGCCTGATCTGATCGCGACGCCAAACGGCGAAAGGCCGGCGCCTGATCTCGACGTAAAACGTTAGAAAGAATCCGTAAAATGCAATCTGGAAAAGATCCGATGCCCTAATATTGTACAAACATCATTACCATGAGCCAGCCACTGATTGTAGAAAACACCATCACCTTTAAGGCCCCCGCCGCCAGGGTCTGGAACGCCCTGACCAATCCCGAAGAGACAAAAAAATACATGTTTGGCTGTGAAGCCCTATCCGATTGGAAAGAAGGCAGCCCGCTGATCTGGAAGGGGACTTTCAATGGAGTCGAACTTGTGGCCGTCAAAGGCACGATCAAAAAGATCCAACCCGGGAAATACCTGGAATACACCGTGATTGACCCCAATAATCCGAAAATCCCCGATCTCCCGGAAAACTACCTCACCGTTACCATCGACCTGACCGAAGAAGATGGCCAAACCCTGGCGACCGTGACCCAGGGAGACTACAGTGCCGTTGCGGATGGCGACAACCGCTATAAACATACCGTCGACGGCGGTGGCTGGACCCCCATCCTCGAAGCCATCAAAGCGCTGGTAGAAGCCCCATAAAAAAATCGGGGGGCGGAAATGGCTGCTAACATTTCCAATCCCCCCTTTGATCCCTGACGACTAAACCCCTGATACAAGCGACGTTATAATTATTTGTTCTGTCTGGCCTTTACCGCCTCCAGACCCTGTTGGTCTTTGTCGATCTCATCCTGCTGCTCTTTACGGCTGGTCTTATTCTCATCCATATCCCCCTGCGCTCTGCGGATCTTCTTTTCCAGCGTACCCTGATCATCGATCAGCCGGTTGAGCTTCTTTTGACTTTTCTTCTTCGTATCGTCATCCGCACTGATATTCGCCTGCAACTCCGCAGCGGCTTTCACCTGGTCGGACTTATTCTGGGCAAGATCCGATTGCAGATTGCGTAACTTCTTGTCCAGGTCCGTCGAATCATTGATCAGGGCATTCATTTTTTTCTGCGCCTTGTTAAGGCTTTCCTGCCGGCTGTTGACCTGCAGACGCGTATTGTAGACATCCATAAAAATGGCCAGGCTATCAAGGAACAGCCTGGCTTTAGATTCCCTGTCGCTATCACCCTGAGTACGGACTAAAAGATCCTGGTTCCTTTTTATCGCCAATAAATTCAATAAGGTCACATCTTTCTCTTTCCGGCTCGTCACTGCGGTGGAGAAATAAAGATCACTCCCGCCAGTATCCAAAGCATCGAGTAGCACGCCCCTGAAGACGATCAACCCGTCGGCAGAAGATTTCTTATAGCCTTTCGTCGTCATATACTCTTTTAAACCGTCTTCCACCAAACCGGCGCTATAAGGCAGCCGCACCGTCGCCGCGGGCGCTTGCGTTTTCTTGTATTCGATCTGTCCGATATAGGCTTGAGCAGAGACGCAGGTCCCACACAGCATACTCATCCACAGGATCATCAGGGTTTTTGTTTGCATATTTTTCTCATTTGATCGATTAGAAATGTATAAATGGGTGGATTGATGGCCTCGAAGTTGGCCTCCAGCCATAGGCTTTCGAAAAACTCATCTACTGTCTTAGCCGCCTGCTGCGGGTCCCGAAGATGAGTATAGGTAAATATCAATAAGTCCTCCCCATAGTTTTTATAGAATTGCATGAAGGCCCGGATGTTCCTTTCTTCCAGAGCGCGCAACAGCACTTTCTCTTCTTTTAATTCGTAGTCTTTCATATGTTAGTCTGTCCATAGACGTTAATATCGAAAACTGATAATAAGACACAAAAAATCCTTCTCATAAACTACGGGTAGTTTTTGACTTGCATGAAAGGAACGTGAAAATGAAAACCGACAGATGCGGCCATGGTGGCCGATGCCAGGATAATAAACATGAGGGTTACGGGCGCATAAGATCGTACCGCCCTGGGACAGTACGCAGCCTTTCTATAAAGACTGTGCGAAATCCACTTTCGTTTCAGCGAAACCGAAATTTATTTTATTTCGAAAGTTGCGTTGACTAGTAGGAAATATTTATAAGAATATAGATATTTGCACATGGATCCTACACGCAACGCGAACCCCATTTTTGAAGTCTTAGCTGAGAAAGCGTCCAAAGGGGATGACAGGTCTTTCCAAGTTATTTACGATGCCATCGCCGGAAAAATGTATAGCTTATGCCTCCGCTATGCCGGTAATGCCAATGATGCCAATGACTGGTTTCAGGAGGCATTTGTGAAATTATACAGGCATTTATCTTCCTTTCGCGGGGAAGGTTCATTCGAAGGGTGGGCGAGAACTGTCTTCGTCAGCACCTGTATCGACGGAATAAAAAAACGTAACCTCTTATTGCCCGGTTTACCGGAAGGTATGGACAAAGCGTCCGATGACCTGACCGGATACGACCGATTAACCAACGAAGACTTAATACGGGCCATCAGGCAACTGCCGGATGGCTATCGTACCGTTGTAAACCTCCACATGGTGGAAGGGTATAGTCATAAAGAAATCGGTGAATTGATGAATATTTCGGAGGAAGGAAGCCGATCACAATTATTTCGAGCACGGGTTTTGCTTCAAAAAATGCTGAAAAAAGACTGATGAACCACCGACCCGACATATGGCGCCGCTTACAGGATCACGAGACCACTCCTCCGCAGGAGTTGTCCGAGCGGGTGCTTCATGCTTTCCGCGCAACTCACGCCCTTAGCGCCGATCACCCGCACCCGGATCAGGCGCCCGCTAATCCGCTGCCCGCCGATCCGTCCCTTCGCGCATCCACAGAAAATGGACTCCGCAGCCTCGAAAGGTTGCAGCAGTACACCACCCCGCCCCCGGCCTTTATGCAGGCGGCTATCAGAAATTCAACCATTGGTTCCGGCCCCCGCCGTAATGGCTGGTTTCCGCCTTTTCGGTTTTTCTATGGCGCCGTAGCGGCATGCCTGCTGATAGTCGCCGGGCTTGTCTTCTACCTGGTGGAAGTTTCACCCCAAAAACGGACAAAGGATGTCGCCCGGAAAACCACGACGCCCGCTTCCGTGCTGCCGGCGCAGCAAGACACAGCCGCACTACAGTCCATTGCAGGCGACAGTTCCGGTGTAGCAGCAGCGGCCGTGACCGGTGATGCAACCGATTCGACCACCGCCGGTTCAACTGCCGACAATATAACCATCAGGGCTAACCGCCCACAGGCATTGTATATCGATCATCGATCCTTTCCCCTCGTCAATAACGACTTGCTCGTCACCTTTACCAGCTTCAGGTATCCGGAAATCGCCGACCATGTCGGCAAGGCCGACGATAAGGACATGAGAGTGCATCTCGATCAGTATACGAATATTGTTATTTCAAAACAGGTAGTAGCCATGATAAAGGAAATGTACCAGACCCGTTCCAATGGCAAACCTACCCGCAGGGCCAGGAAAATGAAAGACAAACTGGAAGACTGGAAAAAGGCCGATGAAAAACATTTCGACAGCACCGCCTTTTTCAATGCGGCAGACCCGATCGACCTGGCGGAGTTTATTTTCAAGTGACAACCACCTAAACCATCAGCATGCGGCTCAACCTTCTTTTCGTTATTACCACCCTTTGCAGCCTGTCCTCCCGCCAGCCTGCCCCGGCAGCATTCCGGCCTGAAACTGAAAAGGACCTCACCATTCCGTATTCCATCACCATCACCTCCAAAAAGTCCGGCGCCGGCATTGCCGAGACCTATAACGGCGGTATCGAGACCCTTTTTGCCGGCGCCCACGTCGCACGATTGAGACTCGTCAGCCTTATGCGCATCCAGAGCGTATTCATTACCACAGATAAAGCCCTCCTGAAGAGCGTGACCATCATCAAGGAATCCGGAAATATCAAACACCGTTCAGACCTTACCCCCACCCAGTGGATGCAATACAATAAGAAATATGCCGGCTCCACCTGCCGCTTTACCCAGGATACAGCCATGGTCCTCAACCATGTTTGCAAAAAAGCCATCATCTCGCTCAAGGATGGCCGGCAATTGACCGCTTACTATACGCCTGCTATTCAAAGGACTGTCTTTGCCTTCCTCGAACCGGCCTTTACCCAAATCCCCGGCCTGGTATTGAAATATGCCTATACTTACAAGAAAAAGACTATTACCTACACCGCGACAGCCATCAGCAATAACCCCATCAGCGCCGATATTTTGGCCATTCCGGCCAATTGATGACCGATAATTTAATGAAAAATCGCTAGCTTCCCCTTGTGAAAGGGCAGGAACGCATATGGATCCTGATGGCTCGTAAACTGGCTGGTGAGGCCGGGGAAGAAGAATTAAAGGAACTGCAGCAATGGCAGCAGCAACATCCCGACGAGATCTACTCCCTGCAGATATTGTTCGATTACTGGATGTCCAAACAACCGGAAAACCGGAAGATAGCAGAACAGGCTTTTGAAGAACACCTGCTTCGCCTGGAACAACTTACCGCCCAACCATCGACGCCCGATCCGTCGCCGCCCGTTCCCCCCTCTATACCCTGGAAAAGCACCATCCACGACCGCCGCCACCGCCAGTACAGCGACATGCTGAAAAATTATTTCAAAGTGTCCTGGCGCAGCTTCAGCCGCAACAAGATCTTTTCCGTCATCAATATCAGCGGCCTCGCCATGGGTATCGCCAGCGCCGTACTGCTGCTGCTATGGATTCACAATGAAATCAGTGCCGACCGCTTCCACCGGAATGGCGACCGCATTTACGAGGTATACAGCCAGTCGGTCATCGATGGCCGGATCCAAAGTTGGGGCGCCAGCCCCATGGTCCTCGGCCCCGTTCTGCAATCGACTTATCCGCAACAAATAGAAGACATAGTCCGGACCAACTGGGTCGGCGCTTTTATTCTCACTTCCGGTGATCAACATCTCCAAACCTATGGCTTCCTGGCCGATCCCGGTTTTCTGACCATGTTCAGCTTCCCGCTGCTAAAAGGGGATGCTGCCACCGCGCTCGCAAACCCCCATTCCATCGTGCTGACCGAGAAAACCGCACGCCGGCTTTTTGGCGTCACAGAGGCCATGGGACAGATCGTACGCATCGACAGCAATGCCTTGTTCACAGTGACCGGCATCCTGAAAGATATGCCCCCCAACACCCGGTTCCAACTGGACTACCTGGTCCCCTGGAGCTATACAAAGGAGGTCGGATGGGAAGACCATGACTGGGGAAGCACCCATATTTCCACCTATGTGCTTCTCCGGCCGGGGGTCAGCGAGGCGACAGCGGATAATAGCTTTCGTTATATCGTCCGTGCAAACGACCCCGCCGTTCACACCGACATTTTCCTGCATCCGATCCGCAAATGGAGGCTCTGGTCCGAATTCGAAAACGGGAAGATCGTAGGCGGCGAGATCCAATTCATCCGCCTGTTGATCCTGGTGGCAGGATTGATCCTTCTCGTAGCCTGCATTAACTATATGAACCTTGGCACGGCCCGCAGCATGGGGCGGGCCAAAGAAGTGGGCATCCGTAAGATGATCGGCGCAGGCAATGGCTCGCTGCTGGGAAGATTTTTCGGGGAATCCGTCCTGACGGCTTTTCTGGCAGGAGTAATAGCGCTGGCTGCCGTCCAGTTGGCCCTTCCCTGGTTCGATCGCCTGATCGGATGCCGGTTGGAGATCCCTTATGCCAGCCCCTGGTTCTGGCTGGTGGCTATCGGCTTCCTGCTGCTGACCGGTCTGCTCGCCGGCAGTTATCCCGCCTTTTATCTGGCTGCTTATAATCCGGTTCATATCCTCAAGGGTTATTTCAAAGGAGTGAATGGTTGGCTGGGACCCCGCAAAGTGCTGGTGGTGCTGCAATTCACCTTCGCCATCGCTTTCATCATCTGCACCCTCGTCATTTATAAACAGATCAGCTTTGTCCGCGCCAGGGATATCGGTTACAAACAAGATCATCTCGTCTTTACATTTATCAAGGGAGAGGTCAGACGCCGGTATGAGACCATCCGGAACGAACTCATCAGTAGCGGCGTGGCCACTGAGGTCATACGCACCAATTCGCCTGTCACGGATATCTGGAGCAGTTCCGGCGACTACGCCTGGTCCGGCAAAGACACCCTCGCAAGAAATGAGTTCATCGAATTTTATTCCGATCATAGCTTTGCATCCACCCTGGGATTGAAACTCCTGGTCGGCCGGGAAATAGATATCCGGCATTTTCCCGACGACTCGTCAGCCATTGTCCTGACAGAATCCGCTCTGCGGTTGATGAGATTTAAGAACCCTATCGGTCAGCATATCCGTAACCTGAAAAAAGACTGGCATGTCGTCGGGGTCGTGCGCGATTTCGTGACGGGGACGCCTTTCTATCCCATTTCCCCGGTACTGATCAAAGGCCCCATCCGCCAGCCGGATAACCCTTGGTTCGGCACCATCACCTGCCGCCTGAATGAAAGACAATCTACCACCGCCGGCATAGAAAAAATGACCGCCATCTTTGCGAAATACAATCCGGACTATCCATTTGAATATCATTTTCTCGACGATTTCTATTCCGAGAAGTTCGAGGGTGAAAAACAGGCTGGGTCACTGGCTGCCTGGTTCGCCGGATTGAGTATCTTCATTTCCTGCCTCGGCCTTTTCGGTCTGGCTGCCTATACCGCGGAAAACCGGATAAAAGAGGTGGGTATCCGTAAAGTGCTGGGAGCTTCGGTTATCCAGATTGCTTCGCTGCTGTCAAAAGATTTCCTGCTGCTGATCATCGTAGCCTTTGGCATCGCTGCACCGCTGGCTTGCTGGTATATGAATAACTGGCTGCATGATTATCCCTATCGCGTCGGCATCAGTTGGTGGATCTATGCCCTGGCCGGTGTGCTCACCGCATTCATCGCCGCCAGTACTGTCGGCTTGCAGGCTATCCGGGCCGCAATGACCCAGCCCGTCAAAACCTTAAGGACGGAGTAGCCGCGTCTAAGCCACGGTCTTCTCGACAACCCTCGCATTCGCCTGCTTGTCCAGATAGGCATTCTGGTTATGCCGGATAGCACCCTCGGGCAGCCACTGAAACCAGGGACCCAGGTCCCGTTTGATGATATTGATGTAAAAATCCGGAAGTTCGTCCGTTTCGCCCTCGAAGTAAGCCCTGAAGGACCTGTCATGGATGAGATTTTCCCTGACCTTTCTATAAAACTTAATCCTGCCATACCCCTCTGACGATATCGCCCTCATCACATTCATCCACCTTGCAGTCGAATTCTTGTTGTTCTTCCACCGCCGATAGATAGCACGTGGAGAAAAGCTATATTCCGTCAGATTGATCACCTTGTCATAAAAATCCACCCACTCATAATTCATAGGCTTCACGTTCATGGCCAGGTGATTATTGAGGAAATGGAAAGGAAAGCCCAGCACCCGGCCCTCACGCTGGTAGCCCAGGTTTAATGGAGCGGCCTCGCCAAACGCCGTCAGCAGCGAATATCCCGGAAAAGCGTTGGGTGACAGATCGATGAATTGCTTGGTCAGTTCGAAAGGCTCCGCCCCCGAATCACTGTCCAACCCCATCACAAAATTAGTCTGGACATAAGGGACGTAATCGAAAATCATATTGACGTGTTCGGCAACCTGCTTTACTTTCTCCTCACCGATCGTCTTCGCCGTCTTTGACTTCCCGCCCAGTTCATACCAGGTCTCGATGCCCGGCAACAAGGCCGTAAAGCCGTTTTCTTTAAAGACCTTCAGGTGCTTTTCGGTAATGATGGACAGGCTGCTCTCCGCCACGAAGCTAAAGCTGCCCGGAGGCGCGGCGGCCGAGACCGCATCCATACTTTCCTGGAACCGGACACCGAAATTCGGGTCGTGCCAGGCCACCATCGGCTTTTTGAATTTTGTCAGCAGGAACTGCAGGTCTTCTTTGATGCCCTGGAAACTCAGCGGCTGATAGGGCACTGTCGAATCGATGCAGAACGAGCAGGTATACGGACAGCCCATACTACCGATCATGGGCACGATCTTTAGTAAAGGCGCCTTCTTTAAAGTGGATTCTATGAACTTCCAGCGTTCCTGCACCCCGGGCAGATTGGCCGGCTGCTTGCCCGTCGCCAGATAGGTCCCGACCGGGCCTTGCGGAGCGCAATTGTCCAGTATCTCGATGATGGTATTCTTGTTCGTGAAGCCCAGGACAAAATCAAAATACAGGATCGCATCATCCGGATAGCACCGGGCATGAGGACCGCCAAGGACAGTGACAATACCTTTTGTTCGGAAGTAATTGCTGAGCGAGTAAGCCAGCAGGGCAGCCTGGGTGAACGAACTGATGAAGACGATATCTACTTCTTCCGGTAATTCTTTGGTGAGATCTTCCCGCCCCGTATAACAGATCATTTTTACCTCATGCCCCTCCTGCTCACACCAGGTGGCGACGACCTGCGGCATAATACTGGCCAGATTGGCGTGCATGATTTTTCCCCACAAGGTATCGGTTGGCCCTTTGCAAACCAGATCGATAACGCCGACCTGTAACTTCTTTTTCATAAGAGTAAATAATTAGATTTTAGCATATAGATTCCCCTACAATTTTGTTTGATGAATTTTTTGGTGTCAGGGAAATCTAAAGAGAATGGCGCAAAAAGCCATATAACCAGACCAAAAGGTACATTTATAACGGCGGTTAATCTAATTTATTTCGGTTTATGACGTTAAATTTCAATGACTTCTCCCAACGTTGGCTTAATCGCCCGCGTACATAGGTGGGAGAGGGAAAGTCATCTCATTATTATTTAAAATAAGCCTTATATGAATAGAATTTGCATGGTACTATTAGTTATAGCTTGTACTATTTTTTCCTGTAAGAAGAAAGAGCTTTCCCTCCCTCAGACCATTGTCACGACCGCGGTCAGCAGTATCACTGACAGTACCGCTGTCAGTGGCGGGACGATTACCGCTAACGGTACCGTGAATATCACTATGCGGGGCGTGCAATGGGATACCAGCGCGGGATTCGGCAACGGATGGCTGGGATCGACGACCGACGGGACGGGGGCCGGTACTTACTCCAGCAACCTGACGGGGCTGGTGCCCGCTACCACCTACTACGTTAGGGCTTATGCTATTACCAGCAGTGATACTGCCTACGGAAATGTAGTTCAATTTACTGCCACGTATATACCTGGGAAATACACCGTCACCACCCTGGCAGGTACAGGCGTTCAGGGGTCGATGGATGGCAACGCCGCCGGCGCCACCTTTACCTCCCCCGACGGTGTAACCGTCGATGCAGCCGGAAATGTATACGTAGCCGACGGATCGGACAAGATCCGTAAGATCACCCCCGGCGGGACCGTCTCCACATTGGCTTCGGTAACTACAACCCCCAGCGATGTGGCGGTGGACTCCCTTGGCAATATCTACGTGGCCATGGAAATTGGAAATACCCTCCTCAAATTTAACCCTGCCGGAACAATGATCCCCTTCGGCGGAACCGGATTCACTGGCTTTACCAATTCGATGGGGGCATCCGTGGTGATTGATGTTCCGGTGACGCTCGATATCGACCGCCTCGCCAACCTGTATGTAGGCGGTGGATCTGGCTTCCTGAGAATTTCTCCCACCGGAGTAGTCATCACCTTGCCGTCCAATTTTACCCCGGCTTTTGCGATAGCAGTAGACAGTATAGGTGACGTCTATGAGTCGAATCAATACGCTATCTATAAAGTCACTCCGGGCGGCACGATAACTTTTATCGCCGGCGGTACCCAACAGGGAACACAGGACGGAACTGGCAGCGCGGCCGGTTTTGGCCGCATCGACGAGATGAAAGTAGGGCCGGATGGCAATATTTACGTGGCGGACGCCGTGGCTAATAAGATCAGGATGGTGACGCCCTCAGGTGCCGTCACGACAATCGCCGGGACGGGCGCGATCGGCGCCACCGACGGCAACTCCGGCGCAGCTACTTTTGATGGTCCCACGGGTCTGGCTATCGACAAGGCAGGGAATATTTACGTGGCGGACATCGCGAATAACAAGATCCGGAAGATCTCACCCCTGTAATTCCCAAAATCTTCTTAAAATCCTCTTAAAATGCCCGCCGATCAATATCTAACGCTAAACCTTATGTACATTCAACCGGGAAAGCTTATTCTACTGAATGGGTCAATAAATTCTACATGAAAAATATTGGCGACTTGCATTTTCAAAAGGAAATCCTTCCTTTACTGGATTTCTGCTGCAATGAATTTTCGAGAGACGTCCTGACTCAGCTGCTCTCGGAAGTGCCCGACACCCTGGGCGAAGTCCTCGTCCGACAGGAAATCATCAAAGCGTTAATGAGAAATGAACGGCTGTATCGCCCTTTTTCCTATTCCAGGTCCGAATTCAATGAGGTGTATACTTACATGCAGGACCTGCGCATCAGAGAAGACGAAGTGATCGGTGGCTCCGTGGCGATCCATTTTCTTTTTGCCAGGAGGAAGCGCCGCCGGGAACAAGGACGGCTGTCCCAGTTAATCCTCTTTTTTCATATGGTTCACCATGCCTGGTTCTCCAGCCTGGGTCCCGATAACTTTCCCTGGGAATTCCAAAACAGGTTGAGGAATATTCGCCGGATGTTTGCAGACCTCGACATTGAAAGGTACCAGGCTCTCGTCCGCGACAATGGCCTTACAATCAGAGACATGGCCCGGTTGATTCGAATGCTGGAACAGAAGGGCAGGACTGGCGAGATGGACGTTTTTTGGAATGACTTCTTTCTGTTCGAAGCCTTTCTTTCTATAGCGAAGGGGATAGTGAAGCATCATTTTACCTTTCCTTCCTTTACCCGGGAAGGGTTGTTCATTCAGGGGTTTTATCATCCCCTCATAAAAGATCCCGTGCTGAACAGCATCGACATCCGTGAGAATGTCACCCTGATCACCGGCCCGAATATGTCCGGCAAATCCACGCTGCTCAA
>PMUF01000295.1 GCA_003167015.1 Chitinophagaceae bacterium
AAGATCTTCGCACAGATCTGGCATGTGGGACGGATATCACATCCCGATCTACTGAACGGCAATCTGCCGCTGGCGCCTTCTGCCTTAAACCCCAACATCAAGGCGTATGTGCCGGGAGGTTTCAAGGAAACGGTTACACCCAGGGAAATGACCATCGAGGATATCAAACGCACGATTGGCGATTTCCGGCAAGCGGGGGCCAATGCGATAAAAGCGGGATTTGACGGCGTGGAGATCCATTCGGCCAATGGCTATCTTTTCCATCAATTTTTCAATCTTTATTCTAACCAGCGTACGGATGAATATGGTGGCAGCATGGAGAACAGAGCACGGCTGCTTTTCGAGGTGATCGAGGCGCTGGCCACTGTCATGCCGCTGAATCGCGTCGGCCTGCGGTTAAATCCGTCACTGCATAACGCTCAAGGTATGATGCTGGACGAAGGCAGTATTCCCGTCCATGAGTATATCGTCGGGCGGCTGAACGACTACGACTTAGCCTATCTCCATCTGACTGAGCCTTTCACGCCGGTCCACGATATTCCCTATGCGGTGGTGTAAGTAGCCAAGAATTTCAGGCCGTTGTACAAGGGGACGCTGATCATCAACAAGGGCTTTACGGGTGAAACGGGCAATAAAGTTATTGCGGATGGCGATGCAGATCTGGTTGCGTTTGGGGTACCGTTCCTTGCGAACCCGGACCTGGTAGAGCGGATCAGGAAGCATGCGGCGTTGAATGCGCCGGACATGGCGACGTTTTATACGCCGGGGCCTAAGGGATATGTGGATTATCCGACGCTGGCGTAGGGGGCTTTTTCCGGACGGCGACGGCTGGCATTTGGCTATTTGAGTGAACGCAGATAGGTGTACATGTCACGGCCGGGGTCTGCGTCGAGGGTATGTAGTTTGTGCAGGTAATATTCGCGCACTTGTTTCCAGTTGTAATAGGGGTATTGATTCGTAGTGACAGGCAAATGGATGGGGTGCTGGTTATAGAGGACTTTGAGCAGGCAATTTTTGTTGCTGTCGCTTCGATAAAACACCCACTGGATATTGGCACTGTAGCCCATGAGGCGATCCGATCGCCACACTTCGGCATAGCGGAAGGGGTCGGTGACGGCGCTGTCGGCGCCTTCGCAGCCCATGATGGCGGCCAGGGGCGCGATGGTTTCGGCATGTGCGAATCGCAGGTCGGCGCCCTTTTTGCTATCGGCCAGCCACTGGTCTGAGCTTTGGATGAAATCAGCCAGTAAGGGAGCGGCTATACGTACCTGGATGCCTTCCGCATCCAGACCGGGCCCTTTAACGAAATAGTCCCGTGCTGCGTCGACGAAATCCAGGGCTGCGGCCTCCTGAGGGGACAGCAGGGAAAAGATATCGGCGTCCTCGGGCTGATAACCGGCGAGCTGCAGTTCTTCTTTGAGGCCAGGGGCGAGGACGGCCGCGGCATACATCGCCATGGAAAAGCTGCCGGGTGTTTTGAAGGGGGGGAATTGCCCTTGCAGGAGCCTGGTAGCCCAGGCAGTATCCAACAGCCGACGGAGGATGGCGGCATTGGCCGACTGGTAAGAATCGGCGGATTCGAGCCGGGCCTGCGCCTGTTTCCAGGCGCCTTTTTTCTCAAAGTCTTTGTAGGCCGGCGAAAGAGAAAAAAACCGCAGCCTGATGCTGTCATCAGGCGTGCGGGTTATACAATTGGATTGAGATGCGAGTCCTTTAAGAAATTGCTGCGCGCTTTGGACGGTACGGGCTTCCGAAGTACTCATGACCTGCAGGCAATCGTCGGGTTGCCTGACCACATCGGGATAGGCCTGTCCCATGTCCTGGCCGATACGGAATTGATCAGCCTCACCGATGGCCGTCAGCCTGCCGGCGGGATAATTGTTCTCTACCTGCAAGAGAATTTTGATCATCCCCTGCAACCGTTGCCCATCGGGCAGAAGGGCACCTGCATTGGCGGCTTCCTGCAGAAAGCTATCCAGGCGCTGTAATTCGGTGGTACCGGTAGCATGCCGGGCACCATGTCTGCCTATGTAGTTGATGAAGAACGGCGCATATCCCGCGGGTACAGGGGCGTCGGTGTCTTTTCCTGCTACATAGAGCGTCTTTGTGCCGAGGGGTGGATTATAGGCACTCCCCTGCTTCTGTGCGGAAGCCGTGAGACAGTTGGCGGTGCATAATAAAGCCGGCAAAGCAAACGCAGCGATCTTTTTCCAGTTCATTAATGTTGGTTTCCTGTTCCGTTACTTTGGTAAGCGCCCATATCAGCACCCGGCACAGTGATAGCAGTAGCGCCGTAGTTGGCGCTGACGGGTACCAGGGCGAGAGGCGTCAATGCCGATGCGTTGCCTTTGCCGATGACCGGAGAAGAAGTACCCAACTGGAAGCTGAACCCGCTGGTATAGTTATACTCCTGGTATTGGTAGTTAGGCAGGGGGAAATCCTTGAATTGCGGGTTACCCACGCTGAGGACCGAGCTGCCGTTATAAGCAGCGCCCTCGGTATAGCCGGCCGTCAAATAGCTCGAGGGGGTGGGAACATCGGTAGTTTGCGGATGGGTAACGTCGCCTACGGAATAGAAATCATTCACGACGGAGAGAGAGTCGCCGTAGAAATAAGTATTTCCGTACTGGCTGTCCGTTGTGTCCGCGGTAGCCACGACCCTCAGACCTACGCGACAGTTGACGATGAGGTTGTTGAAGATTTCCGCCTTCGCTGCCTTTTCCAGGTCGATCGACCCGCCGTGGCCGGACCAGGTGGACTGACGGTAACCGCAATCTACGTATGTATTGTTGTAGCAATGTACGTTGCACTGGATGGCAGTGGCCCCGGCGTTGGAGATCTTCGAGCCGTTGGTAGCGCTGCCCATGAACAGGTTGTAGGCAACGTCGCCCTGAGTACCGCTCTTCATATTGAGGGACTCGCCCGTATTGCTGCCCGTTTTTTCAAACGTGTTGCGCATCACATTGATCTTCCCTTCGAGGATAAATACCGCATCATCCACAGATCCATAGATCCAGCTGTCTTCTAGATCGAATATCCCATTGGGGTTCTGGTAGTAGATCATATAAGATGCATTACCGGCTGTGAGCCCGGAGACGGGGGCGGTGACAAAGGTAGCCCCGGCGAATTCCACGTGGGTCCACTTCATGACGAACAGGGGGCAGGTCGTGTCGCAGCTGATACCATACCATCCTCCCTGGAAAGCGGGGTCTGCCGTGAGGGCGGCGGCGATGGACGAGTAGGGGTTGTCTGTTTTGGTCGTCCCCGTGGTGATCCAGATCGGTGAGGCCTGGGTTCCCAGGGAAAGGAGCGTGCCATGTACTATGAAATTGACCTTGGCGGCAATCTTCACGGTAACACCCGGCTGAATGTTCAGGGTATCTCCCGCGGGTACGATTATGTCCGAGGTGATGGTATACGTCTGTCCCGCAAGCATCGTTCCATTGACCGCGCCGCCGGAATAGCTGGCTGTTACGGACTGACCCACTTGTAAAGGCGGTGTGGAGACGCTTACGGAGTCATTGGACTTCTTGCACGCTGAAAACAGCAGCAATGCTGCCACTGCGATCTGCATTTTTCTGATTAATTGCATATAGCTGGTTTTTTTTAAAAAGGTTGAATAAACATATTAAAGGTGATACCGTATCCCTACCAGGTAGCTCTGTCCGAACTGTTTCTTTTCCACGAGGGTCCGGTCGCTCCGATGGGTAGCGTCAGGCCAGATTTCCTTTTGGTAAGTGCTGGGTGGATAAAGCATTTCGATGATGTCCGCTGTATTCAGCAGGTTGTTCAGTTTCGTGTAGACGGAAAAATGGCGGCTGATCGTTTTTTCCCCGGAGAAATCCAGGATGGTCTCTCCCCGTTGCCAATAGTCCATGCTGGCGTTGGGTGCTCCGTATTGGGAGAGGTAAGTAATGTGGCGGCCGGTATAGATGGCGGCCAATTGCAGTTCCAGGCCACATTTGGGGTCCTTGTATAAAAGGGACAGGTTCCCGATGTTCGCGGCCTGTCCCTGCATCGGGCGGTTTTTCGTGAGGTATGTTACGGTATCATTCCCATAAGGAGTGGTATAATAATATTTATAGCTGGTAGGGATATTGGAATGGGTGTAAGTGTAATTGGCGGAGACCCCGAATTTGTGCCAGTAGTGGGTGTAGACCACTTCCGCGCCGAAATTGGTGGCGGTGCCTACGTTTTCGGGCTCAATAACGCTTTGGGCTACTGCCGGGCGTTCATACACGTATTCGATGGGGTTTTGGATATTCTTATAAAATGCCCCGAGCAGCAGCTGGTCCGATCCTCCGGGGAAGAGTTCATAGCGAAAATCCAAGTTGTTGGCCTTTACGTGCTTGAGGTTGTAATTCCCGTCTTCTGTATAATATTCTCCCGGAAAGGAATAGGGCACGATCTCGAAGAAACCGGGGCGGCTGATGGAGCTAAAATAGGCCAGGTGCAGGGCCGACCTGTCATTTAGTTTGTACTTGATCTGCATGCTGGGCAAGGGATCGAGATAGGTCACGGTTCCCATTTTGGCAAAGCTGGTGATGGGCAGCTCATATTGGTTGTAGGACTGGTTCGTGTTTTCGAAACGGACCCCCGCGCNNAATATTCCATCGGTCGCCCGGTATCCACCGCACTTCTCCATACCCTGCCGTGATGTTCTCCGTTGCATCATAGGAGTTAGGGCTTTCGGGGGTGCCTGAGTTGGTGAGGTAAAAATTGGCGGCCTGAATCGTGGTGAATGGAGTATTGGGATAATAATCGAAATCGTATTCGTTGTAATAATTGCTGCGCTCTTTATGCCGGGCCATTCCTCCTGCCCCGATGTCGAACTGCTCCTGGCCAAGGCTGAACTTGTAGTGGATGTTGAGGTACCCGGCGATATCCTGGTCGGAATTGTGCTGCCAGATGCGTTGGAGCCCTGCCAGGATCGGCGCACCGGTCGGAGCGGGGCCGTCCGTGTTCGTGGCCGTCACGAAGGTCTGCTGGGTCGTCAGCTCCGCGCGGTCAGGAGTATGTTGTTCCGCATGGTTATACACGGCTGACCAGTCGACCGACCAGCGGTCCCCGATGGCATGCTGTCCCTGAAGGGTAGCGTTATAGATCGACTGGAGGTTGGTCATCGAGCGATAGTCGTAGCTCACGACTCCCAGTCCGGGTGCGCTGCGCTGGGTTTCGGAGGAGTCGGTGTAATACCTGGACTGGTAAGTATTGAGGGCCATGTACACCGTGTAAAAGCTGATGCGGTTGCGTGTGTTGAACCGATAGTCGACTTTGGCATGCACTCCGATGCGGTCCTGGTGGATGGAATATGTCCGGACTTCCTCATCCGTTATCTCCGGCTGGGTCCCATTCGGGATGGGGTCCGGCTGGGGGCTTAATGCAAAGAACAGGTCTTTGCTGATGCGGTCCGTGCTTTGGATGGACCCGCTAAGGATAACTCCCAGCTTGTGGTCCAGGAAGCGGTTCCCGATGGTCAGCCCCAGTTGCCCGTCGGGCAAGGGATGGCCGCTCGTAAATACCAGATTCTGTGTGGAGAAGTTGCTGTAGGTGGGAATATAGTTGGGACCGTAGATCTCTTCAGGAGATTTGGCATTGACCGCGCCGTGGTCGTAGCTGGTGAATGGCTGCTGAAAGAGCATTTGGGAATAACCCAGGGCCCCTTGTGCGGTGACTGTCAACTGATCGGGGGCATCTTTCAGAACGAGGTTCATGACCCCGCCTATGGCGTCCCCTTCCATGTTCGGCGTCAGGGACTTGATGACTTCCAGGCGCTGGAGCATCTCCGAGGGAAAGAGGTCCATAGGGACATAGCGGTTCTTATCGTCGGGACTGGAGATCTTGATCCCGTTGATCAGGGTATAATTGTATCGTTTATCCATGCCCCGGATGACGGGATAGCGGCCTTCTCCGTCGGAGCTCCGGTCTACCGTCACCCCGGATACCCGGCGCAGTACGTTGGCAGCCGTGACGTCCGGCATCAGGAGGATCTGGTGGGTGGAAAGGATGTTCTCTATGTTATCCGAGGTTTTCTCCAATTGACGGGCTCCGGCGTCTGTGGCACCAGACGTGCGCGTCAGCATGACCGTTACCACCTCCATTGTTTTATGAGCAGGTTGGAGGGCGAAGTCCTTTGTTACGACTGCGGATTCAGCGATTTCTACCGACTGGTCGAGAGACTGGTAGGACACCTCGTTGACGGTGAGCGCATATTTTCCCTGCGGAACGTTTTTGAGTATATAAACGCCATCGAGACCGGTCATAACGGATCTGTGCAGTTCTTTGATCTGAAGGGTGACACCTACCAGGACTTCCCCCGTTGCGGCGTCGGTGACTTTGCCGCGAATGCCGCCGGAAAATCCGTGGAGGGAGGTGAAAAGGAGGAGTGTTATTATAAGCAGTCGGGACATGTTTTTCTTCGGTTTTATGCAGGGGCGAAATTATCCTTCGGGGTATCCGCCACCAATAGTCAGAAGCCCTCCGGCGGCATAGTCATTTTGACTATGGCATTGTAAATGATTGATAGTGAGTGATTTGTTTTTTTGACTTTGGCTTTCCGGCGGAGGACTTAATAATTACATAACTCCGGGGTGAAGTGCCGTTGCCGAGGTGACGTTAATTTTAGCCCGACTCCATTTTTATATGTCAGAGGTATGTAAGAAAATAGTAATAGCCGACGATCATGCGGTGGTGCGGACGGGTTTGCAGTTGATCCTGGATGAGACCCATGATCTGAGTATCACGGGTGAGGCGAGGAACGGTCAGGAGTTGCTGGAGCTGTTAGCAGAGGATGAGTATCAGCTGGTCATCCTCGATATTTCCATGCCCGGACCGGATGCGCTGGATGTACTGATCCGGATCAAAGCTGACTGGCCTGCGTTGCCCGTCGTCATCTTCAGCATGAACCCTGACGAGATCTATGCGATCAGGATGCTGACGAATGGCGCTTCGGCGTACATCAACAAGGAGACCAAACCCAAGCAGGTCATCGAGATATTGCGGACAGTATTACAGGGAAGAAAGTATTATTCGCCGCTTCATGCCGAGATCATGGCGGGCATGGTATCCGACGCTCCAAATAAGGCCGTGTTGCCGCATACGGCGCTTACGGACCGGGAGTTCCAGGTTTTTTCGTTGCTGGCGATGGGCGTACGGAAATCCGAGATCGCGGAGAAGTTATCTATCAGCAAGAATACGTTGAGCAATCACCGGAACAATATCATGAAGAAGATGTATATCACTTCGAACTCCGAACTCACGCGTTATGCTATTCAACATGGGATTATCAAGTAGATTTTGGATCGTTGTCGTTATGCTGCTCGGGGCAGTGGGGGTGGTTCATGCGCAGAGTCCCGACTCGCTTTTCCGGCGGTCTATGGTTTTGGGCAGGCAGGAGCAGATAGGGGGGCATGCAGAGGATGCCGTTCGGTTTTTCGGGCAGGCGGAGCAACTGGCGCAGCGTTATTCGCTGTATGCGGCATTGTGTGAAGCTCGCATCAAGATCGGGGAGGTTATTTACGATCGGGGCAACTACGATTCGGCTTTTTCTTATTTCACTGAGGCTGAAAAACTAGCGGATGCGCATGGGCTGTCGGCTTCGAAGGCCTATGCGTTGTATTATATCGGGAAGTACCGGGAGACGAAGGGTGATTTCAATGACGCTTCGCTCTACTATGACAGTGCGTTGGCGATCTGCCGGAATGGCAACGACGATCATCTGCTGGTGCTGATCCTTACCAGCCGGGGCAAGAATTACATCAGCGAAGGCCGGCTGAGCCTGGCGCTGCAATATTACCTCGAGGCTTTCCAACTGAGCGAGCAACTGCATGACGAGCTGTTATATGCGCAGACCTGCAGTCATCTCGGCAGCTTTTACTCTATGTTGGACCAATACGACAAGGCGCTCGAATACAATCAGAAGGCCTTCTCCCGGCGGGATGATCTCAACAACCCCGAAGGGATAGCCAAGTCCTGCAATAATATCGGCATTCTCTTCCGGAAGTTGAAGCAGACCGACAGTGCGCTGGCCTATTTCAGTCAGGCCCTAGACCTCTGTGAAAAGACGCATTATACAAAGGGGCTGGTCAAGGCCCTGACCAATATCGGCATTGTATACAGTGAGCAGGACAAGGACGACAAGGCCTTCCGCTGTCTGGATACGGCCTTTCTGATCTCTACGCAGGCCGGTTTTGGTTATGGTATTGCCTCTTCGAGCCTTTATCTGGCCAATCTCTATCAGAAGCGCGGCCAGTTGTCCAAGGCATTGTATTACTATACGCTGAGCCTTTCGAAGCTTTCCAGCACCGACTATGACGAGATGCTGCAGAATGTCTATCAGGGCTTATATGAGTGTTATAGCAGCAAGGGAGATTACCGGACCGCGTTGCAATATCATGTGTTGCTGCTGGAGACGCAGAAGCGGTTGCTGAATGTGGAGAATGCACGTCAGCTTTCGATGCTGAATATTTCTTTTGACCTGGAACGGAAAGTTAAAGACAATGAGGTATTGCGGGCCGACAATGAGCTGAAGGAGTCGC
>PMUF01000619.1 GCA_003167015.1 Chitinophagaceae bacterium
GCCAATTCATCTGATCAGCACCACGGTTCCTCTTTTTAAAATAACCCTGCCGGTGTAATCTGTCCCCTTCACTATCCACAGATAAGCGTTGCTTTCCTGCAATTTCCCTTGGATCCGTCCATCCCATCCCTGTCCGATTTGCGAAGTGTTATATAATAGTTGCCCCCATCGGTTAAACACGCGAAAATATTCCAGCGAGGAAATGCCGAAGCATACAGGCCGGAACAGGCTGTTACTATTCGCTCCCGGGGTGAACGCATTGGGCACAAAAATGTCCGCCGCTGCACGCGCTATAGTCACCTTCACGGTAGCAGTGCCGTAACACCCGAAAGTATCGGTTGCTTTTACCAGATAAGAGAGGCTATCCATATCCGGTCCATACACGCCAATGGGATTCGCTATGTTGGGATTACTAAGATCCGTGGAAGGAGACCATTGATAGTCATCTTTGTACGTGTCACTGCTTGTCGCCTGAAATTGAAGGGGTTCACCCGCGACGACCAGGGTGTCATTGCCCGGGTTCACCCGGACGGGAGGGACGACGGTTACAGTAAATGTGTCAGCAATGGGTATGGGGCAGCCCTCATTATGGACCGTCAAAATATAATCCGCCGTTTGCTCCGGAGCAGCGATGACGGTGGTGGCAAATGGCAGGGATGAGATCGTGCCCTTATTTCGGGCGGTAAAAGATCCGAGGCCTATCCATGTGTAGTCGGTGCCGGTGGTGATAAGGGCGTGTAATGGCACAGTCTCGCCATAACAGATAGTTGTATCAGGAGGATCAATCACTGCCTGTGGAAGCGCCCCTTTATACAGTTGCACGAATAGGCTATCGGTCAGGCTTGTACAACTGTTGATCTCGCCCACGACGATCCATCCGGGTTGTGGACCAGCAGTGACAATGATAGCATTCCCATTACTGCCTGAGTCGATGATCCAGCCGGCGGGGACAGACCAGTCATACGATGCACCACTCAGCGAAGGAGTAGAATACTTCCCGACACTATT
Organism: Chitinophagaceae bacterium; assembly: GCA_003167015.1. GTDB lineage: Bacteria > Bacteroidota > Bacteroidia > Chitinophagales > Chitinophagaceae > Puia. The sequence continues at coordinate 1,009 of PMUF01000619.1, forward strand.
GGAGCAGGTGATCGTATCGCCACTCATTTGAAGGCCCGCGCAAATATCTCTCAGCGCAAAATAAGCATAGGCAAAATGACCACCCGGTACACAATTGTCCGCTTCAAAAGTCACCGATACCTGTTGCCCGCGATAAGGCGTGAGGTCGAAAGTAACCTCTGTCCAGCCTTTTGTCCAGACATCCTGCAGATGCTGTCCGGAATCAGTCTGACTACGCGAGGGATTCGGAGAAGCCATGGGACTTGGGGTAAATCCGTTGGCCCGTGCCGTTGCAGAGTCGAGTTCTCCGCCATTGGTTGGAAGGTAATAAGCAGGCGAAGCGCAATTGATCACTCCGCCGGGAGTACTGATGATCGCCCGGGCCATCGGCTGATCCTCCGAAGCATGGGTACCATTCTCCAGTACCATGGCATAGGCGTAGGTCATCGTATAGGGAAGGGTAGATGGACCAGGGGGAACATTGATAAGGCGGCTGATCCCACGCACATAACCGCCTTGCGGACCATTGACCGGCGTAACCGTTGTACCCGGCGGTCCATTCGATGGCTCGTTTGTTGCCTGAGTGGAAACAGATGTCGAACCCAGCAAAATGGAATAACGATAAGCATAGCCATTGATGGTGGGAATCGTTTGGAAGCCGCCAAAAGCGTCAGTACTCTGGCTGGTAATTACCCTGATACCGCTTACCCCCGGAAGGTTATATTCAGGAAAGCTGGTTGCGCCAATCGTTCCAACGGGAGATGATTGACTGGAGTCATATATGACTATGATGGCGGTCGGTCCATTACCCGCTTTATTGTTACCGGTATAAGCCTCCCAATGGGTAAGGGTGCCGTCGGAAAAATTGACATTGATCGGACAGGACTGGGATTGAGATTGTCCTGTGGACGACAGCGCAGGAAATATGGCTAAAACCACCAACCATAAATTCATTCCCGGCCTGGTCATAGTAGAAGTTTGGTAATTGCCTGTAAAACTACCCGAATAGGAACGGAAGAAATGGGCTCATGGTTGCAGAAGGCCGGAAAATATCTGCCCTATCTGATCGAATCGCGTATGCCGGCTTTGACCGTATCTACGGCCGGCGCTTTGATGGTGTCGGGCGCCGCAGCCGTAGCAGAATCTGCGGACTTGACCGCGGCAGGTTCTACTGAGCTATTATTGCACGCAATCGAAAAGACAGCCGCCACGAGTACGATAAACAGTAGTTTCATAGAAATACCTTTATATTCAAAATCCTTATACAGATACTCCCTATTTCGGATAATCCCTATTCAGCCAATCCTATTTCTTCCTGAAGAAAAGCCTCAATGGCACACCGGTGAATTGAAAACTTTCCCTCAATTTATTCTCCAGGTAGTTCTTATAAGGTTGCTTGACATCATCCGGGAAATTGCAGAAAAAGGCAAAAGAAGGCACCGGAGTAGGCAGTTGGGTAATATACTTTATTTTAAGGGGATGTCCTCTCACTACCGGCGGATGATAAGATTCCACCGCTTTCAGCATGACCTCGTTCAGCTCCGACGTCGGTATCTTGCGCTGCCGGTTGTCATATACTTCCAGCGCAGCTTCCACAGCCCGGAAGATCCTGGTTTTGTCGATGACGGAGATGAAGAGGATAGGCAGGTCCGTAAAAGGCGCGAGCCGCTCCTTCAATTCCTTTTCATAGGTCTTGGCAGTATTCGTCTCCTTTTCCAACAGGTCCCATTTATTGACCAGCACGACGATGCCCTTACCTTTTTTCACCGCCAGGCTGAAGATATTCAGGTCCTGAGCAGTAATGCCATTGGACGCGTCCAGCATCAGCAGGCATACATCCGCTTCGTCCATCGCCTTGATCGCCCGAATGACCGAATAAAACTCGAGGTCTTCATGCACTTTCGTCTTTCGGCGGATACCGGCCGTATCGATGAGGACGAAATCCTTTTGGAACAGCGTATACCGGGTATGGATAGTGTCCCGCGTCGTTCCGGCAATATCGCTGACGATCGTTCGCTCCTGCCCGATCAGGGCATTCAGCAAAGAAGACTTACCCACGTTGGGCTGACCGATGATCGCAAACTTCGGTAACCCTTCCTCTCCGTCCTCCGGTTGATCGTCCGGGATCAGTGCGCACACGGCATCCAGCAGCTCGCCAGTGCCGCTGCCGCTCATGGAAGACAGGAAAAAGATCTCGTCGAAACCAAGACTATAGAATTCCGTTGCTTCCAGCAGACGGTCGCTGTTATCTACTTTATTGACGGCCAGGAATACCGGCTTGGTGGTCCGGCGCAGCACCTCCGCCATGGCTTCGTCCAGTAAGGTAATGCCGGTAGCCGAATCGACCATGAAGATCAGCGCATTGGCCTCTTCCACGGCAATCAGCACCTGCTTTCTGATTTCCCGCTCGAACACATCTTCACTGTCCGGAACAAATCCACCCGTATCGATCAGGTTAAAGGTCTTACCGATCCATTCGGCAACGCCATATTGCCGGTCCCGGGTTACGCCGCTCACATCATCCACGATGGCCTTGCGCTGTTCAAGCAGCCGGTTGAAAAAAGTACTCTTGCCAACATTGGGCCGCCCTACGATGGCCACTGTAAATCCACTCATAAATCAAAACTTTTGCCGGGATATCCCCGTCGTTTGCCGGGATATCCCCGATTTGCCTGCTCCTGCCTAATTCGCCGGAGCGCAGCCCGTTCAATTGTATCCGTATTCTTTTAAGAAATTCTCCGTATCCCTCCACTTCGGCCTGACCTTCACAAACAGTTCCAGGAACACTTTCCGGTCGATAAATGCCTCAATATCCTTACGCGCCAGCGATCCCAGCTCCCTGATCATTTTGCCGCCTTCTCCCAGGATGATCCCCTTTTGCGTTTCCCGCTGCACGATAATGTCCGCCCTGATCTTCGTCAGGGTCGTCTTTTCCTGGAATTCCTGGACCAGCACTGCTGCATGGTAAGGTATTTCATCCCCGTACAAATGAAAGATCTTTTCCCTGATCAACTCCCCCACAAAAAATTTCGTCGGCAGATCCGTCAGATCATCGCCATCAAAAAAAGGCTCGCCTTCCGGCAGAAACCGCAGGACAGCCTCCAGTAAACCGGCCAGGTTCGTTTTCTTCAGGGCAGAGATCGCGACGATCTCCCGTGCGTACGTCTTGCCCGTAAAGAATGCCCGAGCCTCCGCCAGCTTTTCTGCAGACACCCCATCGCACTTATTCAACACCACAATACCCGGAGACTTTAACCGCAGGGCCTCGAACAGTTTGTTATTCTCTTCCCAATCGTCCCGGATGTCCAGTAACAGCAGGGCCAGGTCAGCATCCTCCAGGGAGTTTTTCACGGCCTGCATCATCTTTTCGTGCAGCTTGTAACGCGGTTCAATGATCCCCGGCGTATCCGAAAAGATGATCTGGTAATCCTTCTCGGTCAGAATGCCCTTGATCCGATGCCGGGTCGTCTGCACCTTCGGGGAGACAATAGCCAGTTTTTCCCCCATGAGGGCATTGAGCAGTGTGCTCTTTCCGGCGTTCGGCTTACCAAATATGCTGACAAATCCCGCTTTCATATTACAAATATATCCCTTTCCTTTACGCTCGTTTGTTCTGCCTACCCCTCGCTCTCTCCTCCCCCGCCCCGCGTCTCCTTCTTTCACTCTCTCCCGTTTCTCCTTCCTTCGCTCGCTCCCGTCTCTCCTTTTCCCACCACCACAGATTCCGCCCGCTCCTCTCGCCAGTCCTGCTCCTC
>PMUF01000633.1 GCA_003167015.1 Chitinophagaceae bacterium
CAACTATTGTCGCAGTATTTGTACCAGACCAGGAAGCTGGATCTGCAGGGTATCGGTAGCTTTAGCCTGGACGCTGAGGCAGTTATTCCCCAGGAGACAGATAAGATCGGGCAGATGCCTGCTACGGGTATTCAGTTCAAAAATGTCACCATTGCGACCGCTGACGATGCACTGATCAATTTTATTAAGGAGCATACGGGCAAAATGAAATCCCTGGCCGCGTCGGATCTCGACTTTTTCCTGACGACAGGGCGACAACTGCTGAATATAGGAAAGCCTTTTTATCTTGAAGGGATCGGTACGCTGGTCAAGAACAAAGATGGACGGCTGGACTTTACCCCCGGAGAATATATGATTGCCCGGATAGACAACCCGGGACATTCGGGACATTCGAGTTATTCAGGCCATTCGGGGACGGAAAGAAATGTGACCGATGAGGGGCCCCGTGAACGGGAATCCCGCAACAGCTCCGACCGGCAGATCCTGCTGTTGATCGGCATTGTTGTCGGCCTGCTGATCATCGGCGGCGGGGGATACTATCTATACAAGCGGAATAGCTTTACGGAGCCTGCGGCAGAAAAGCAGGCTGTCGTTATCCCGGATACGACCTCTGCCAGGCCGGATTCAGCCGCAGCAAAGCCTGATGCGAGCGCAACGGTCAATCCATCTGCCTCTGATACAGTGTCCAAAGCTGCCCCGCCGCAGAGTACAAAAGCCGCCGCGACAACGCCGGCAGCTACTGCCCCCGTCCCTTCCGCGCCGTCGCCGGCTGCAGCGACTGTGAATGTGCCGGTGCCGCCCGGAGCCAACCTTTACCGCTTTGTTATCCTGACGACGGAAAACAAGCATCATGCCCTTCGGCGGTACAACCAACTGCTGGGTTACAAGTTGAACATCAAGATGGATCAGAAGGATTCGACCTGGTTTAAGCTGTATTTTCCGATAGCGGCCCTTGCCAGAGATACTGCCTATATCAAAGATTCATTGTCGGATACGTATGCTACCCCCAATGTAATTATCGAACATTGATGCTGATAGCCTATGCGACCCAACGCTGCTTACTGGCTCGACAAATTGCAACTGACCCGTCATGTGGAGGGAGGCGCCTTCCGCGAGGTCTACCGTTCAGAGTTGATTATTCCGCGCAAATCGCTGCCACTGTTTTTCCAGGGTGACCGTACCGCCAGTACACATATTTATTTTTTGCTGGCCGAAGGTCAATTCTCCGCCTTTCACCGGATCGCTGCCGATGAACACTGGCATTTTTATTTCGGTGACCCGCTGATCGTGTATGAGATCAATCACAACGGCCGTCTGGTGACGCACCGGTTGGGCAACGATCCTTTGAAAGAGGGGTCCTTCCATGCCGTCATCAAGGCCGGAAGCTGGTTTGCCTCGGCGCCCGCCGAGGGCAGCGAATATGCGCTGGTAGGTTGTACGGTGGCGCCTGGTTTTGATTTTGCCGATTTTGAGCTGGCGGATAAGGAAAAGCTGACGGAGCAATACCCGGAGCACGCGGCGCTGATCCGGCGGCTGACGCGCTAAGGACGCTGTCGCCAGCTAGTTGCCCGCCGGATGATAGATGGTTCCCTCTTTCATCACCCACCTGACTTTTCGCACCTGCGAAATATTGGCGGAGGGATCGCCCTCGACGATGAGGATGTCGGCCAACAGACCTGACCTGATGCGACCCACCCGATTGCCGATCCCGAACACGTCGGCATTGACGGAGGTGGCGGACCGGAGTACGTCGAGGGGCTTCATTCCATAGTCGGCCATGGCCTCCATTTCACGGGCATTGTCGCCATGGGCATATACGCCTACGTCGCCGCCCATACAGATCGTGACGCCGGACGCCAGCGCCTGGCGGAAATTCTCTCTTTTCTCCCGGATGCGTTCAGGCTCGGGATCGATGCCTTTTCTCCAGCCGCCATATTGAGCGATAGCGTCACCTGCTGCCAGGGTCGGACACAGCGCTATTCCTTTCGCTTTCATGGCGGCAAACAGCTCAGGCGTACCGCCGTCGCCATGTTCAATAGTCGAGACACCTGCCTCGATGGCCCGCCGCATGCCTTCGGTAGTAGACGTGTGTACCGCTACTTCCCGGCCGCTGCTGGCGGCGACTTCCACCACTTTTTTCAACTCTTCCACGGTGAAGGTTGGTTCGGCGCGATTGTTCAGTCCCCAGCGGTAGTCTGCGTAGACTTTGATGACGTCCGCTCCCTTCCCAATCTGCGTGCGCACCTCTTTCGTCAATCCTTCCAGTCCGTCAGCCTCGGCCGCTCCATGGGGAGATTCTACATCATAGCTGAGCTCCTTGGGGCCATAACTGCCGGTGGCGACAATGGCGCGCGTGGCACACAAGATCCGGGGTCCCGGGATGACGCCCTTCTCAATCGCTTGTTTAAGACCTACATCATCATAACCTGCCCCCTCTGTACCGAGATCGCGGGTTGTAGTGAATCCTGCCAGCAATGTGGCACGGGCATGGACAGTCGCCCTCGCTACCCGTTCGGCTCTGGATTCCTTTAATACCTGGTCGTTCCAGGACACTTCATTGTAAGGGTGGAGAAAAAGATGGCTATGACCCTCGATCAGCCCGGGAAGGAGGGTAGCGCCTTTGAGATCCATGACGACAGCGCCGGCCGGAGCTTTGATCGAACCTGCAGGGCCTGCGGCCTCAATGAGCCGGCCATGCACCAGCACCTGCCAGCCCTCATGCATTTGTTCCCCGTCAAAGACCCTGTCAGGGCGCAAGAGGTAGAAGCTGTCGGGCGCGGCCGTTGGCCGGACGGCATGGGCGCCGGTACCTGCATGCGGGTCGCCCGCCTGTGCGGCGGCCTCAGCGGCGGTGGCAAAAAGGGCAGCCAGCCAACAGCAGCTTGCCAGGTATGCGATCTTTCTCATGTTTTCCGCTTTTGGCGCTGAAAATACCAATAAAAAGGGACACCCGTAGCGGTCAGCAGCAGCCCCAGTACCGAATTAATGATAGGCGACTTACCGCTGCTATAGGCGGTAATATCGTTGTACAGCGTAGTTCCGAGATAGAATAGGGTAAAAACGATAAAAGCCAGCGGCGCCAGGGGATACCCCCAGGTCCTG
>PMUF01000444.1 GCA_003167015.1 Chitinophagaceae bacterium
ATGCGTTCATCACCGTGTTGAAAGAGAAGGCGCGGGCGCAGGCCATGCAGAAAGCCTGTGAGGCGGGGCCTTCCTCGATGGCGGCCGTGCTGGGGCTCGAGGATGACAAAGTGGAAGCTATCTGTGCCTCTGTCAGGGAAACGACGGGTGAGGTGGTGGTGCCGGCGAATTACAACTGTCCGGGCCAACTAGTGATCAGTGGTAGCGTCAAGGGTATTGAGCTGGCTTGTGAGCAATTGAAGGCGGCGGGTGCGAAACGGGCACTGGTGTTACCGGTGGGCGGGGCGTTCCATTCCCCTTTCATGGTTCCGGCGCAGGAAGAATTAAAGAATGCTATCGAGAAAACCACTTTTTATACGCCCGTCTGTGCCGTGTATCAGAATGTGGCGGCCAAGGCCGTGGTGGAGAAAGACGAGATCAAGAAAAACCTGATCGATCAGTTGACCGGCGCGGTGCGCTGGACACAATCCGTGCAGGCGATGATTGCAGATGGCGCCTCGCATTTTACGGAAATAGGTCCGGGTAAAGTGCTGCAGGGGTTAATCCAAAAGATCGACAAGTCGGTGCAAGTGGATGGGGTGAGCGGGTAGCGATGGTGTTAGTTCAGGCCTCGACGGAGCAGTTGATCCAGCCGGCATCGAATCGGGCTTGGTATTTTTGATAGAAATTGATGGCGGGTTCATTCCAGTCCAACACCTGCCAGACCATTCCCTTGAATTTTTTTTCCTTCATTTCTTCCAGCACGCGTTCAAAAAGAAGTTTGCCCAGCCCTTTGCCGCGCATTTCCTGTGTGACGACAAAGTCTTCGAGGTACAGGCGTTGTCCTTTCCAGGTGCTGTAACGGATATAATACAATGCAAATCCTTCCACCCGGCCATCGACGGTGGCGACAAATGCCCACCAGATGGGGTGGGGGCCGAAGCCGCTGTCGGTAAAGTGTTCGGCCGTTACAGTCACTTCCTCGGGCGCCCGCTCATAATCGGCCAGTTCGCGGATCAATTCCAGCAGGCGGGGGCAGTCTTCCTTCGTTGCCCTTCTGATGTCTATGGTTTGTTGCATTCTATTGGCATTGATTTTGGCAGGTCCGGATCAGGGGTGGCGGTTAACCGCTAATACCCCCATTTGACCCAGGTGGCGCCCCAGGTAAATCCGCCGCCGAAGGCTGCCAGCACCAGGTTGTCCCCCTTTTTCAATTTATCTTCCCAGTCCCACAGGCACAGGGGAATGGTGCCGGCCGTCGTATTCCCGTAGCGTTGGATGTTGATCATGACTTTTTCGCCTGAAAGTCCCATGCGGTGGGCGGTGGCGTCAATAATACGCTTGTTGGCCTGGTGTGGCACCAGCCAGCTGATATCCTCTGCCGTCAGGTGATTGCGTTCCATTAGTTCGGCACTGATATCAGCCATTCCTTTGACGGCGAATTTGAAGACTGCCTGCCCTTCCTGNNCTGTCGAGGACGCCGTAGCCCTGGTCATTGGGTTCCAGCAGCACCCCGCCGGCGCCGTCACCGAAGATGATGCAGGTGGTACGGTCACTGTAGTCCACAATACTGCTCATTTTATCAGCCCCGATGACCACTACCTTCTTATACCGGCCACTTTCGATATACATGGCGCCGCTGGTCAGTGCATACAGGAAGCCCGAGCACGCGGCACTCATATCGAAACTCCAGGCGTGTTTGGCGCCTACTTTGTCGCATACAATATTGGCAGTGGAAGGGAACAACATGTCGGGTGTGACGGTGGCGACGATGACACAATCGATCTCTTCGGGGTGAATACCCCGTTTGCGGCAGATCTCCAGTACCACCGGAACGCAAAGGTCAGAGGTGGCTTTTCCGGCGCCTTTGAGAATCCTTCTCTCTTCTATCCCTGTGCGGGTGCGTATCCATTCGTCATTGGTATCCACCATTTTCTCCAGGTCGGCGTTGGTTAAACGGTCTTCGGGTACATATCCTCCGATCGCAGTGATAGCGGCGGTCATTTTCTTGCTCATTATAAATTCCAATCAGGTGAAGAAAAGTTTTTTGCAAAGGTGGGGAAAAATATCCATTTTCGCGGCCATGATCGCTTATCTACGTGGTGAATTTGCTTATAAGAGCCCCGCAGTGGTGCATATGGACGTGTCCGGGGTGGGATATGAACTGCAAATCAGCCTTAACACCTATGCCAGGATCGAGGGCCTGGACAGCGGCATTTTGCTCACCTACCAGCATATCCGTGAAGATGCGCACATTTTGTATGGGTTTTTCGACAAAGCGGAAAAGGACCTGTTCATCCAACTGATCAGTGTATCCGGGGTTGGAGCCACCACGGCCAGGATGATGCTGTCTTCCATGAAGCCGGAAGAGATCACCCGGGCCATTCTGCAAGGGAATGCCCGCCAGTTGGAGAGCATCAAGGGCATTGGAAAAAAGTCAGCGGAAAGGATCGTTCTCGAGCTGCGGGACAAGGTCGGAAAAGGGAAGGAAGAAACTACAAATATTTCATCTTCTGCAGGCAATAGGCTGGAACAGGACGCGTTAAATGCACTGATTACACTTGGCATCGCCAGACCTGCGGCTGAAAATGCCATCCAGAAAGTGATTAACGAAGTGTCGGGGAATGACAAAGTGGAAGATCTTATTAAAAAAGCCTTAAAAATCTTGTAGCCTATCATTGGAACTCTACCTAACTAATTTTCACAGGAGAATTGACTCGCTATTGCTTTTTGTCAATACTAGCAACGCTGCTTATGAGCGCCGCGTCGGTTGTCTTTTGTGCAACTGTTTCGGCGCATCCTTTCCGGCTGCCGGTAATGACGAGGGCGGACACGGCGGGATGGGGGATACTTCGATTCGATCTGTCAGGACCCATAACGGACACAATACCTGCCGACAGCGCTAAAAAGTTGGCCGACAGCAGCAAAAAGGATAGCCTGCGCTGGCCCATCTATGACCGTCGCGGAGACCCTCTCTCCAATCCAGACCTCAACCCTTTCGACCTTAAAGATCCCTCCAACCTTCATGATTCGATAGAATACGATCCCGACACACAGCAGTATTACATTGTCGAAAAGATTGGCGATCAATACTATAGAGAGCCTACCTACCTGACGATGGATGAAATGATGGCGCTGGAGTCGCAGCAGGCGGAAGACGATTATTTCCGAAGTCGGGCGGATGCGGTGGACGCCCTTAACCGCAGGCTCATGCGCCCGAACATGACGGTCGGCGACAATCTGTTCAACCGGATCTTCGGCCCCGGTAAGCCGGACATCCGGCCACAGGGCAATGTGGATATCTCGGCGGGTTACCAGGGTCAGAATATCGAGAACCCGACCCTGCCCCAAAGTGCGCGCAGCACCTTTTCACCGTATTTCAATGAGGATGCCAACCTGAACGTAGTGGGCGCTGTCGGCAGCAAGTTGAAGCTCCCGATCAGCTATAATACGCTGTCGACTTTCAATTTCCAAAATCAGCTCAAACTGGATTATACCGGAGGCCCCGATGAAATTGTCAAAAAGGTCGAGGCGGGGAATGTCTCCTTTACTACCAAGAGCACCCTGATGACGGGTGCGCAGTCCTTGTTTGGGATCAAGACCACGCTACAATTTGGCAAACTGACGATAACGGGTGTCCTGGCCAATGAAACCTCTCAGAAACAATCAGTTAACTCCGCGGGCGGGGCTGCCGTGCAGAATTTCAGCTTTAGCGCAGACGCCTATGACCAGAACCGTCACTTCCTGCTGGCGCAGTACTTCAAGAATAATTTCAACCATGCGATGTCCAACCTGCCTATCGTCCTTTCGAACGTTCAGATCCTGCGGATGGAGGTATGGGTGACCAACCGGCAGGGTACGGACACCAGCTCGCGCCAGATCGTAGGGCTGATGGACCTGGGGGAATCGCAACCGTACAATCCCAAGATTCATTCGCAGACGAACCTTCCTTATCCTTTCAGCAACGCCAACTCGGAGTATACGAGCATCGTCAATCAGCCCAACAGCCGGAACCCCTCGCAGGTCGTGAGCATTCTTAACAACCTGGGACTGACACAAGTACAGGATTTTGAAACGGTCTATGCCCGGAAACTGAACTCTTCGGAATATTATTTCAACCCACAGATAGGCTTTATTTCATTAAACCAGACTCTCCAGGCCAGCGATGTGCTGGGTGTCGCCTATCAGTACAGCTACAACGGGACTATTTACCAGGTGGGCGAGTTTGCAACGGATGTTCCGCCGGACACATCCTCTGTCGTCACTTCTGGTGATATCGCCACTCCCTCTGCCACTTCAGGAACTCAGAAAGTATTGTTTGTCAAATTGTTGAAGGCCACAGCGCAACGGACTAACCTGCCGATCTGGAACCTGATGATGAAGAATGTCTATTCGCTTAAAACGGCCAGCGGATCTTCCCTGTCCAATATTACAAAGACGGGGTTCCAGTTCAATGTCAATTATAACCAGCCCAGTGCGGGCATCAAAAGATATCTGCCCGTGGGGTCGCAGCCAGATGTCCCGCTGCTAAGCGTTCTCCATCTGGACCGGTTGAATGCCAACAACGATCCGGGCCCTGACGGGATTTTCGACTATATCGAGGGGCTTACGGTGATTTCTTCACTGGGAACGGTGATCTTTCCGGTGCTGCAACCGTTCGGCCAGGATTTGGATACACTGGCTTTTGCCGGCTCGCCGGAGTCATTGAAACAGCAATATGTCTTTTATCAATTATACGATACCCTGCAGGCGGTGGCGCAGACGTATGCGAATGTGGACAGGTATGTCCTGACGGGAACGGCCAAAGGGCAGACCTCCAATAGTCTTTCGCTGGGGGCATATAATGTTCCGCAGGGCTCGGTGGTCGTGACGGCGGGGGGGCAGACGCTGAAGGAGAATGTGGATTATGTGGTGGATTACAATTTGGGGCAGGTCCAGATCATGATCCAGGCTATCATCATATCGGGCGTGCCTGTCAATGTCTCCTTCGAGAACAACGCCAATTTCGGGTTGCAGCAGAAGAGCTTTATGGGTCTGCGTATGGACTACCTGGCGAAGCAAACGGCTACGGAGACGCTGACGCTGGGCAGCACGATCGAAAGGTTGAATGAGCGGCCTTTCTTCGCCAAGACGGATTATGGTGAAGACCCTGTCCGCAATACGATGTTCGGGTTGGACGGGCAATACAAGGGGCAACTGCCGCAGGTGACGCGGGCGCTGAACCATCTGTACAATACCAAGGAGATGAGCACGATCAGTGCCTATGCGGAAGGCGCCATCCTGCGCCCCGGGCATCCGCCGCAGATCGGCAGTGGCACGAGCGGCGCCGTGTATATCGACGATTTCGAAGGGTCGACGAGTGCGATCGATCTGCGGTTCCCGCTAACGAGCTGGGCATTGGCCTCGGCGCCCAGCGGGTTGAACGGTCAGTACCCGCCGCTCTTCCCGGAGGCTAATTATAATGATTCGTTGCCGTATGGCTATAACAGGGCCAGGCTCGCCTGGTATAATATCGATCCTACCCTGCAAAATACGGGAGGGGGTAGTGACCCGGATTCCTATGAGCAGGTGCTATTGGATCCCCGGGTCGATCCGGTCCTGGTGCAGCAGATCTTTCCGCAGCAGTCGGTGTCGACGGGCCAGGCACAAGAGGTCACTTTCGATATGGCGTACTATCCTTCCGACAGGGGTCCTTATAACTACGATACATNNGCTAATCCGCAGACGCGCTGGGGTGGTATTATGCGGGCTCTGCAGCAGACTGATTTCGAAACGGCCAATATCGAGGTGCTGCAATTCTGGATGATGGATCCAGGTGCGGTGGCTCATCCGGCCGGTGGGGGACTGGTGAGTAATACAACGGGCGGGGTGTTATATATCGACCTGGGCAGCGTTTCCGAGGACATCCTGAAGGATGGGCAGAAGGCATTCGAGAACGGGTATAATACGCCGAATATCGTGG